>NZ_JBWZQN010000004.1:0-84849 GCF_056724605.1 Prolinoborus fasciculus
ATTTATGTGCTGTGATTGATTGGCATAGCCGCAAGGTACTTGCGCATAGGGTATCGATTAGTATGGAGGTGGATTTTTGTATTTCGGCTTTAAATGAAGCGATTGAAAAATATGGATCACCTGAAATATTTAATACAGACCAGGGCAGTCAGTTCACCAGTGATGCATTTATTGATGTATTGAAATCAAATGGCATTCAAATCAGTATGGATGGTAAAGGTCGATGGATTGATAATGTGATGGTTGAACGGTTATGGAGAAGCGTTAAATATGAAGAGGTGTATCTCAAAGCTTATAGCAGTGTCACCGATGCGAAAAAGCAATTGAGTGCATATTTTGAATTTTATAATTTGAAACGACCTCATTCGAGTCTGGACAAAATGACTCCAGATGAGTTTTACTATGACCAGCTACCACAACAAAATAAGGTAGCTTAACTAGAGCAGAATATCACTTATAAATAAGCTTTTAGTTGTTCAAACAAGTGGGACCACCTCTCGGATAAGCATGTTCAGCCTTGTCGTATTTACGTGAAATAGGACGCAAAACATTGAGGGCAACTTCATGTGCTTGATCAATTAAAAGCTTAAATTTTTTTGGAGTTTGTAGATTCATCATTGTTCTTCTTTATGTTCTGATCAGGTATGCAAGCCAGAATGGAGAATGGCAGTGGCTCTCAAGTCTCTATACCAGCGTTCTACCGGATGTTCTTTGGTAAAGCCATGACCACCTAAAATCTGTACACCATCGGTGCCTATTTTCATGGATTTTTCTGCGCAGAGCAGACGCGCTATATAAGCCTCACGATGGAAAGCTTGACCGGATTCAGCCAGACTGGCGGCATTCAAGATCAACATTTGCATCGCATCAATTTCAATGGCCATATCGGCAATCATAAAGGCGACACTCTGACGATGGGAAATCGGTTCACCAAAAGCGATATGTTCATTGGCATATTGCACACAGTATTTTTTGACTGCTTCACAGGTGCCCACCGCCATCGCACACCACATCAAATTGCCCAAATCTACGAATGCACGATAATCAAAATCTTCATCACCCAGACGATATGCCGGAGTATTTTCAAATTTTAGCGTGACTGTTTCAGTGGCCTTTAAACCCATAGCCGGCGATTTTTTCGCAGTGATGGTACTGTCGCGTTGCACCACAAAGACCTCAGCTCTGCCATCCAGATCAGCACTGACCAGATAGAGATCGGCACTTTCTCCCAAGAGCACTAAGGTCTTTTGACCCCGAATCAGATAATGTCCCTGATGTGCAACAGCCTTGGTTCTAAGTTGCTCCGGGTTAAACGCTGCTGTTTCTTCCTGCACTGCAAAGGTGGCCTTTAACTCAGGATTCTCTGCGAAAGCGCCCAGATATTCTGACTGAATCTGCTCTGAGCCCCAGCGGGTAATGGCGTTAATGAAACTAAAAGTCGAAAGTAAGCCAGCCGTCAGACTGAAATCACCCTGAGCCAAATGTTGAGCGATTAAAATATTGCTGACAATATTCTGTTCCGATGCAACGCCCCCCAATGCTTCAGGCAGGGCATAGAAATTCAAGCCTAAATCAGTGCTGTATTGCCAGAGTTCATGGGGAAATAATTCATGCTGATCTGCATCATGCGCCAAGGGATACAGCACCTCTTGGGCAAATTGCTGCATGGCATCACAGGTCATTTGCTGTTCTTCAGTCAGGTTTAGATCAAATAAGGATTTAGACTGATGCGGCAGACGCTGTTTTTGAATCTTCTGGCCAGATTTCAGGATTTTCTGGGTTTGACTCAGGGTTTTGAATCCTACTTTTGAACTTTGATAAAGTGATTTTTCTACAAATTTCCGCAGCTTTAACTGGTCTAATACTTCGCTACCCGCGATTTTGGTCAGTATGGACAAGCCAAATCCTTGGGCTTTATTCACCATATTATTCATTCTGATTATCCTAAAGGTGTTGTCACGTTATTTTTTTTAATACTGACATGCACTCAGAGATAAAACCATGCCATCCCTGACACGAATGATTGACAATTTTTAGGTTTCGGGGATTGAAGAAATGGAGGAATAAATCAATGAAAAATAAAAGAAAGATAAAAATATAAAAAATCGAATATGTCTAAAAATTGACCCGAATGACAAAATCATCCGGGTCTTTTTAATGCAGATTTTATTTTAAGAGAGATGATGTCTAATCATGGCACGCACATTGGTTTTGGCATCAATCACGGTCATAAAGGTATAGGCACCAATAAATTTACGGCTAATAAACATAAATTCTTTGGGTGGAACACTGAAATAACGTGAAGCCATAGATCTCGATGCCTGTTGCATCACACGGCTATGCAGCTGGCTTTTTTTCCAGTCATAGCGATTATGTTCATCCATGATGCCAGCTGGCAATTCTTGATTATTTAGCGGTGAACTAAACGCTTCGGTGGCCAGTAAAAAGACTTTGGCCATATCCGGTTTGATGCTTTGCGGAATCGAATCAAAAAACTCATAACCAGTCATCGCCTTGACCATCATATCCGAGTCATGATGATAGCCTGCCTGGATCAGGTTACGCGCAACACTGAGCAGATGCTGGTCAAACTGGCGGATCGCGCCAAAGTCGAGCAGAATGATCTTGTCGTGCACATCTGCGCCATTGCCCAGACGAACCAGATAATTACCAAAGTTCGGATCGGTTTGCATCTCGCCCCATTCGAAGATTTCACGCACTGCAATTTCCAGAGACGCTTCACCTAACAGGTTGCGGCGTTCTTGGGGCAGGGATAACATTACCGGGCTATTGATCGGCACACCACGTTCAAAAGTCATGCATAGCACACGATCTGAGCAATATTCATTAATAATGGTTGGGACGATATAACGAGGATCATCTTTTAAACGCGCCGCAAAACGACGCGTGGTATCTGCTTCAATCTGATAATTTACTTCACGGTGCATCATCTCACGGACTTCATCGAACCACTGGTCGAATTCGCGGGTCTGCGGCACGATGCGAGTCAATTTCAGCATGTTTTTAAACAGGCTCATATCGGAATCAATCGCTTCTGCCACACCCGGATACTGAATTTTTAACACCAGTTCCATGCCATCAGATTTTCGGGTAGCGCGATGTACCTGTGCCAAAGAAGCTGTGCCCAAAGGTTCATGATCAATGGTGAGATCGTCGAGTTTTGAACCGAGTTGTTGCTGTAACTGGGTCTTGATGGCTGGCCATGCCAATGCTACCGTCTGATTGTTTAGGGTATTGAGAGCCTGAGTGACTTCTTCTGGCAGAAAATGCTCACCATATAGCGCCATCATCTGGCCAATTTTAACGATAGACCCTTTCAGCTTGCCAATTTCTGCGACCAGATAATCGGCCTGTTCTTTCATAGCTTTTTTACGTTTCTTTTCTTTTTCTTCTTCGCTTGAGAACATGGAGCTTGCACTAGAAGCCGCCCAACGCGTACCTGCCAGCAAGGATGCCTTTGCGATCGATAAGCGTCGATCCATAGAGGAGGTTTTCAGTTGTTTAAGCTTATCGTTCTGATCTGACATGTAAACTCGATCCTTTCATCATCAGCATGAAGCAGAATAAATCATTGTAAGGGATAGTAGCGTTTCTGCACGTATTAAAAAAGTTTAAGCCGCTGAATTCATAGTAAAAACTAGGCAAGCTTTCATTAATTCACCAACCTGTATCAGTTTAGACAGGGCATTATGCCATTTGAAATTGGATTTTTAATTCAGATCGTTGTTGTAACTGTTGTTTATTTATTTGAATATGTTGATGAATCAGGCGCTGCACACTGTCATGCATAAAGCCCAAAGCATAGCCTTTTACAATCACAATACTAGGCAAACCAAAAAACAGATATTTAGCATCATCTAGTGTTGCACTGCTAAAAACCCCATGCTGCATTAAGGTCGACTGCAAAAATACCTTTTCTTGCTGCACCTGACTGGAGGCTTGATCATTCCAGTAATTCTGGCGCATCGCCATAAGATTATTGTGCTTATAGCTCATAGATCTGGGCTCATTTGAAGATTGAATGCGGATTATATGTGGGTCATGGGCCAATTTTCAATTGTGCAACTGTTTTAATCTTTCATTCCGAGAAAGGCATAGGATTTTTGTCCGGACTGCGTTAATATCAGTGGATAATTTAAACAATATTGATTGTTAAACATTTATTGGGATTGTACCGGTTTCGGTCAAGGGGAAGTTATGCGTCTTGCATGGTTTTTAGTTGCAATTTTTGCGGGTACTTCGGTTCAGACACAAGCTGCTGTTGGGTATTCTAAGGAATATACACAGTGCATGAATTTTAGTTATGGTAATACACCCAAAGCTGAAAAATGCTTGGAAAAAGAGCTGAAAGTTCATAATAAACGTTTGAAGAAAAACTATAAAACTTATTTTAAATTGAATCCGAATCAGACTGCAGTTATCCGCAGTCAGCATGTATTGTGGGAACGTAAACTGTCCCAGCAATGTAACTTTAGAATGTCAGGAAAATATGCCAAGCAGCAACAGGGTCAATGTATGCTGGCTTTGATCATGGATCAGGCCAATCTTTATCAATCCCGCTCTTATGCGTCCGGGTTCCGATAAATCATCATAGTATTAGCATCGACATTTAACAGAAACATCCCTGAATAAAGTAAACATTTATCTGAATAATCGCTCACAAAAACAGGAGTTTTATAATTTTTGTGGGCGTAGAGAATTCGTGTTTTTCCTGCTTTTAGCATTATAAAAGCAGGCAAAACAAGGTATCATAAGGCGTTTAAAAAAATGACCTTGGAGACGCCTTAAGTGGATCGACCGACTATTAGCCCTGAACATATGCAGGAAGCCGCTGAAAATTTAACCACCATTCGTGATTTTATTCGTTTTGGTGTGACAGCATTACGTCAATACGATGCACATTTGGGCCAAGGCACAGAAGATTATTTTGCTGAAAGTTCAGCGCTAGTGCTGCAAACCCTGTCGCTAGAATGGAAAGCGGACGCTGAAATTTTAGATGCCAAATTATTACCAAGTGAAAAAGCCGAATTTTTAAGTCTGCTGGAACGCCGTATTAATGAAAAAGTACCAACTTCATATTTATTGAACCTGGCTTACTTCGACGGTAAACCTTATTACGTTGATGAGCGCGTGCTAATCCCTCGTTCACCGATTGCTGAACTGATTCAAAACCGTTTTGCCCCGTATTGCCTGGGTGAACATGGTCAAATGGGTGAGGCAGTCAATAACTTGCCGGAAAACCCGAATCCAAAGACGCCTCAACGTATTCTAGATATGTGTACCGGTTCAGGCTGTATCGCGATTGCCTTGGCTTATGCTTTCCCTGAAGCGGAAGTGGATGCGACTGATATTTCCAAAGAAGCCTTAGAAGTTGCGCAAATCAATACTGAGCATCATGACAAGCAATATCAGATCGCATTGCTTGAATCGGATTTGTTCGAAAAAATTCCAGCCGAAAATCAATACGATTTAATCGTATCTAATCCGCCGTATGTCGATGCGGAAGATATGGCGGATTTGCCTGAGGAATTCCATCATGAGCCTGAGCTTGCGCTTGCTGCAGGTCAGGACGGTCTGGATCTGGTGCGTAAAATGCTGGCTCAAGCTGCAGATTATCTGACTGAGAATGGCCTGATCGTGATCGAAGTGGGTAACTCAGAATGGGCGATGTGCCAAAACTTTAATTCGGTTGATTTCTACTGGTTACAATTCCAGAAAGGTGGTACGGGTATCTTTGCATTGACTGCAGAGCAATGCCGTACTTACCGCGATTTATTTATTCAGTCTATTCAAGCATAAGGAGTCGTTTGACATGGCAGGTAATAGTATAGGGCAACTGTTCCGTGTAACGACTTGTGGTGAATCTCACGGTGTTGGCCTGATGGCCATCATCGATGGGGTTCCACCCGGCATTGAGCTGACTGAAGCGGATTTGCAAAAAGATCTGGACCGCCGTAAGCCGGGTACATCGAAATTTGCAACCCAGCGTAAAGAACCAGATGAAGTAGAAATTATTTCCGGTGTGTTTGAGGGTAAAACCACCGGTACTTCAATTGGTTTGTTAATTCGTAATACGGATCAAAAATCGAAAGACTACGGCAATATTGCGCAGACATTCCGACCGGGTCATGCCGACTATACCTATACCCAAAAGTATGGTTTCCGTGATTACCGTGGTGGAGGCCGTTCAAGTGCGCGTGAAACGGCAATGCGTGTTGCTGCGGGTGCAATTGCCAAGAAATTCCTTTTCGAGAAATTTGGCATTGAGATTCGTGGTCATGTAACCCAGATTGGTACTGAAAAAGCAGAGAAACTGGACTGGAACGAAGTTCCAAACAATCCGTTTTTCTGTGGCGATGTGGATGCAGTACCGCGTTTTGAAGCGCTAGTGACGTCTTTGCGTGAGCAAGGTACCAGTTGTGGCGCTAAACTGGAGATCATTGCATCTAAAGTGCCAGTCGGTTGGGGCGAGCCAGTCTTTGATCGTCTGGATGCTGATATTGCGCATGCCATGATGTCGATTAATGCCGTTAAAGGTGTAGAAATCGGTGATGGTTTTGGCGTTGCTGAACAGTTTGGTCATGAAAGCCGTGATGAACTCACCACAGAAGGCTTCCTGGCCAATCATGCTGGCGGTATTCTAGGCGGTATTTCTAGCGGTCAGGACATTCGTGTTGCGATTGCGTTGAAGCCGACTGCATCTATCACCACGCCGGGTAAAACCATCAATATTGAGCGTGAAGATACTGATGTGTTGACCAAAGGCCGTCATGATCCTTGTGTGGGTGTGCGTGCAACCCCGATTGCTGAAGCGATGCTGGCGATAGTACTCATGGATCATTTCATGCGTCACCGTGCGCAAAATGCCGATGTAGTTGCGCCATTTGCACCGATTGAACCTAAATAATTTGCTTTAACTTTAAAGTGAAATTGTTTTAAAGTCAGACTCCGGTCTGACTTTTTTTATTTATAAAATGAATCACTATAAAAATATACGATTGGCAAGCAAAGCTGATGTTCAGCAACTTACTATGCTGATTAATACAGCTTATCGTACTCCGGGTGGATGGACGACTGAAGCAGGAATGATCCAGGGTGATCGTATTCAAGAAAAACAGTTATATGACTTGCTCAATTTAGAAAATTTTCAGCTCTTTGTGTTGGAAATTGATAATAAGCTTCTTGGTTGTATTGGCGTGAGCTTAGGACAGCAAGTAGCAGAGATTGGAAGCTTTGCTGTTGCACCTGCTGAGCAAAACTCGGGTTATGGCAAGCAATTATTGGACTTTGCCGAATCCCATATTTTCGAAATATTTAAAAAGAAAGTGATTCAGATGTCAGTATTAAATGTCCGTATTGAACTGCTGGCATATTATCAGCGCCGTGGCTATCAGCTGACTGAAAAGATTGAAGCATATCCACTGGGTCAAAATGTCGGAGAACGGTTGATTACGTTACATTTGCTGATTTTAGAAAAAATCAGCAAATCAATATGATTAGTTGATGGAAATTCAAGCTTTTTACTGCTTAAATTGAGTAGTGGGAAAGCTCCTGAACATGCTAAGTTTTCTGTTCAGTCTAAGTGACTTAAGATTAGGCAGAAAACAGACCAGGATGTCATATGCTGCATATTATTTTAACTTCTTTATTTCCTCTCATCGGACTGATCAGCTTTGGCTATTTACTTAAGCGCAGGCAATGGTTGAGTGATGATTTTTGGCGAGGCGCAGAAAAGTTAAATTATTATGCACTGTTTCCGGTGATGCTGTTTTTAAATCTGGCCACTGCCAAGATTCAAATGGATGTCATTCAGGATGTAGTGCTTGTCGTATTTAGTATAATGGCTGTGGTCAGTATTGCACTGTATATTTTGCGTCATATTTACCAGATATCTTATGCGCGTTTCGGCGTCTATGTTCAGGGCTTGCTGCGCTTTAATACCTATATTGGCCTTGCTGCTGTTAGTGCCTTATTTCATCAGCAAGGTATGACCATCTTCGCGGTGATCATGGTGCTGTGTATTCCTTTGGTGAATATCTTATCGGTGCTGGCATTTACCCGTAGTCATGATATGCAGCTGAAAAAAATCATCCTGGATTTGTCTAAAAATCCATTAATTCTAGGCTGTATTGTGGGTGGTTTATTTAATCTTTCTGGTTTGTCACTCTGGACTGGAGCAGAGCAGTTTCTTAAACAGATTGCACTGTGCAGTTTGCCGCTCGGTTTGATGTGTGTGGGAGCAGCCTTACAGTTTCAGGGTTTTCAGCGTGATGTGTTGCCACTCAGCCTGATAACCTTTGGCCGCCTGTTCGGAATGCCGCTGATTGCATTTTTAGTGTGTAAAATTTTCCAGATTGATGCATTAACTACTCAGGTTTTGGTCTTGTTCTTTGCACTTCCTACCGCTTCAGCTTCGTATGTTTTAACCCGGGTATATGGCGGCGATAGCGAGTTAATGGCCAGTATTATCAGTGTACAAACAGTGGTCGCAGCAGTAAGCTTAGTACTGATGCTTTCTTGGCTTATCTAAAATTCTAAAATGGATAAGGAAAACTCTACATTTTAAATTATTAAAATAGCCTAAGCAAAAAAAAGGTTAAATTTTATTTAAGCGCCAAAATTAAATAAGTTCTGGAATTTTATAAAGGGTAGAACTTACTCGTTTTACTTACGGCAGCAAAATCTAAAAATTTAATATCTAGGCAATATCCTCTATCACACATGTATACTGTTAATTAAAAAAAAGAATCATGGATAAATTCACGTGAATTAACATAAATAAAAACTGTGTTTCTCCTAAAAATGGTATATAAATTGCTCATGATAATAAAACATTATTGCAGGAGAGAAATGCTTCTGCATTCGCCGAAGGAGCAAGGTCCCAGGAAACTCTCAGGCAAAAGGACTGTGATAATGGATAAAGACTCTGGAGAGAAGTGTTGAATCACTCACCGAAGGGGAAGGTGGCCGCATTGATGTGCAATGTATCTACCGAAGCTCTCAGGTACACATGACAGATGGGAAAAGACATCAATACAATCAAGGAGGTGTCTATGCGTCATGTCGTGGTGATTGGAGCCGGGATTACTGGAGTAACCACAGCTTATGAGCTTGCGCTATCAGGCTATCAAGTGACCGTGGTTGATCGGCATCTATATCCGGCAATGGAAACATCCTTTGCCAATGGCGGCCAGCTTTCTGCCTGTAATGCCGAAGTATGGAACCAGAAAGCCACAGTACTCAAAGGCATCAAATGGATGTCACAAAAAACCGCACCACTTTTGCTCAATCCTTCTTTCAGTGTGCATAAATACAGCTGGCTCATGGAATTTCTGGGCAATATCAAACATTATGAAGCCAATACCCGAGAGACTGTACGGCTGGCTTTACTGGCAAGAGCACGCTTATTTGAAATTGCCGAAACAGAAAATATTGATTTCAATTTAGAAAAACGCGGCATTTTACATTTTTATCATAACAAAACGGATTATGATGTTGCGATCAAAGTCAATGATCTGTTGTGTAGCGGTGGTCTGGAGCGCAATGCAATTTCCAATGCAGAAATTAAGCAGATCGAACCTGCATTAACTGGCGATTATTATGCGGGATTTTACTGTCAGAGCGATGCCACCGGGGATATTCATAAATTTAGTACTGGTCTGGCCAAAGCCTGTATGCAAAAAGGTGTGAAATTCGAATTTGGTCAGGATGTTTTCGCTGTTGATCATCAGGCTCAGAATATTCGGGTTAAATGCAAACCCAGTACTGAAAATGTCCATTCCTCTCCAGATGATGTTCTAGAAATTAATGCAGATGCCATAGTGGTCTGTGCGGGGGTTGGCAGTTATCAACTGGCTGAGATTCTTGGTGAACGAGTCAATGTCTATCCAGTCAAAGGCTACTCGATTACCGTGCAACTGAATGATGAGCAGAGCCAGAACAACGCACCTTGGGTCAGTCTGCTAGATGAAAGTGCGAAAATTGTCTTGTCACGCCTAGGCAAGGATCGTTTGCGTGTTGCAGGAACAGCCGAGTTTAATGGCTATAACCGGGATATTCGTGCTGACCGAATTCAACCTTTAATTGACTGGACCAATCGTAATTTTGACCTGTGTACTGAGCATGTGGTGCCTTGGGCAGGCTTACGCCCCATGATGCCAAATATGATGCCTGTGGTACGCCGTGGCAAACATGAGCGGGTCTTTTACAATACCGGACATGGTCATCTGGGCTGGACTTTATCAGCTGCAACGGCTGCGATGATTAGTCAGGAAATTGCGCAATACTATCCAGCTTAAATTGATAGCCCGCTTGCGGGCTATTTTTTACATCAAAGATATCATTTTATATAACAATAAATTTTAATATTTTTAAATTAAATCAATCATATAGTCGATAAATACCGGTAAAGCGTTCACAGCCTTTCTGCTGGCTACTGACCGCTAAAATGGCTTTACTATAGTTAAACTCATAGCGGCAGTCATTTTCGTTATCGGTGATCTGGTTTTTTGTCTCAGGCGTGGTATAGGCTAAAAAAGGAATGATCTGTTTCTCGGTCCGGTTATTCGGATTACGATAGGCTAGGCCTTCAATCTTGATCCGGTCTTTGGTCAGTTGATGAATCTTGAGATGTACAGGCTGCTTGGCGATTTGTCCCTGTTCAAACTTAATATAATGCTGGGTCAGACTTTGATTCAGTGAAATATAGACATTTAAATCATCTAAACGCCATTCAAACTGCTGTTTAAAACAGTCTAGCGTTTTGCATTGCTGTAAACGGGTCGCCCATAATTGTTGGCTATCTTGCAATAAGCGCACAGGCGCATCGGTAATCAGAAAAGCAGTAAAGTATTGGTCTGCGAGTTTTGCACGAGATTCAGCCAGCGATGCTGAGCAGACTTTATTCATGGCAGCCGTTTTTTTGCTGTCATCGCTACAATCCATTGTGATCGCTGAGCTACCCGTAGAAATCATCCCCAGACCGAGCATCAGGCCAATTATTTTCAACATATTTATATCAGTTTTCAGTAGCATGATCGCTTATACTTTCACTGTGTTACGCTTGGTCTAACTATAGCGAAATAGAAAGCAAGTGTACAAGATTTCAATGGGCTATTTCTAAAGGATGTATAAGGTGATCGCACAAATTCGTATTGGCCAGGGGCTGGATGTGCATGCATTTGAAGAAGGTGATTTTGTCACTCTGGCAGGCATTCAAATTCCGCATACTCACGGTCTGAAAGCACATTCGGATGGTGATGTAGTGCTGCATGCACTCTGTGATGCTTTGTTGGGTGCTTTGGCGCTGGGAGATATTGGCCAGCATTTCCCCGATACAGATCCTGAGTTTAAAGGTGCGGATAGCCGGGTACTACTCAAGCATGTTTATCAGCTAATTCTGGATCGTGGTTATCACCTGAATAATGCCGATATTACCGTGGCCTGTGAACGTCCAAAACTGGCTAAACACAATCTGGCGATGCGTCAAAGTATTGCAGATGTCTTGGATGTTGATGTGACTCAAATCAGTATCAAAGCCACCACCACTGAACAGTTAGGTTTTACCGGTCGTCAGGAAGGAATTATGTCCATGGCAACCGTGCTATTGAGCCACAGCAAATAAAATCAGGCAAAATAATTCGGATTAATCAAGGAAAGTTCCAGTTCCTGAGTTGCTTTACGGCCTTGTAGCTGTAGAGCAACCGCATGCATTAAACCGGTCCAGGTTTCATTCGGTTCCCAGATCTGATGCAAGTGTTCTTGTGCTGTAGGCAGATCCATATCCATATAGTATTGACGATATAAATACATCAGACAGCTGACATGGTAGTTTTGCGAACAATGTACCCAGACCATTTGCTCTTTTACCAGATGATCGATCAGGTCCAGTACCAGCAGGCATTGATTGTCTGAAGGGGTTTCCCAGGAAATCGGAACCTGAATATAGTTCAGTCCCAGCTCAAGGCAAATTTTATCTTCATGCGGCAGATACTGTTCGCTATCGGTCAGCGCCACATTGATGACAGTAGATACACCGTATTCTTTCATCAGCTGTAATTGGGTAGTGGTCGGTTGACCGGAGCTAAACAGATGTTCGTGTATGAACTGAAAATTCTCAATCTGGCTTAATGCCGTTTCAATATCATTCATCAGATAAATTTTCCTTGTTCTAGAAATGCAAACGCCATCTTGGCGATGGCGTTGGTCAGATCATTTAACGATTAGGTAAAATGTCTTTCAATGCCTCATGCATGTCGAGTAAAACTTTTTCAGTCGTTTCCCAGTCGATACAGCCATCCGTAACGGATTGACCGTATTCCATATCATTCAGGTTCGCCGGAATGTCCTGACGACCACCCTTAAGATGACTTTCTACCATAATACCAACAATTGACTTGTTTCCATCAAGAATTTGTTCGGAAATGTTTTTAAGTACAAGTGGTTGCAGGTACGGGTCTTTGTTAGAGTTGGCGTGGCTGGCATCAATCATGATCTTGGTGCTGACTTTGGCCTTGGCTAGAGCAGCTTCTGCATCGGCAACCGAGCCTGCATCGTAGTTCGGTTTGCCATTACCGCCACGCAGTACCACGTGAGCATAAGGATTGCCTGAAGTGCGAATCACAGCCACCTGACCCTGATCATTCAGACCGAGGAAGCTGTGACCATGTTTCACAGATTGCATCGCATTGGTCGCGACCGTTAAACCGCCGTCAGTACCATTTTTAAAGCCGACTGGTGAAGAAAGGCCAGAAGACATTTCACGATGGGTCTGGCTTTCTGTGGTACGTGCACCAATTGCTGACCATGAAATCAGGTCTTGGTAATACTGTGGCGAGTTTGGATCAAGTGCTTCAGTGGCACATGGCAAGCCCATTTCATTCAGTTCAAGTAATAGCTTGCGACCGATACGCAGACCTTTTTCAATATTGAATGAATCATTCATGTCTGGGTCATTGATCAGGCCTTTCCAGCCTACGGTAGTCCGTGGTTTTTCAAAATAAACCCGCATCACGATGTATAAGCTGTCTTTAACTTTTTCGCTCAGTACTTTTAAGCGTTCAGCATATTCATGCGCCGCCGCCGGATCATGGATAGAACAAGGGCCAATTACAACGAACAGGCGTTTGTCTTCACCATCCAGAATTTTACGAATCGTTTCACGACCATGCAGTACGGTTTGATAAGCAGTTTCAGTCAACGGTAACTCTGCTTTAAGCTCAGCAGGGGTTACAAGAGGAATCATGCTGTGGATATTCACGTCATCAATATCTGATGCTGAAATAGGATTTGACTGTTGTGTATTCATTGCCGTCACTGGTTCGATCATACAAAAGGTTGTTTAATAGCCCGAATATAACATGAATGATGCGTCACTTTGTTATAAAAAAGATGAATACTTCTTTGAAAAAAAAGTGATGAATCGGATAGTTAACTTAAACGGACGGGGAATTTTGATTCACAATTATCATTGCTGTTTCAGCAGGTTGAGCCGGTTTTGATTTCACAGGATTAATCATGAAATTTACACCGAGGGCAAATAGGGTAATACCTAAAATTTTGCGGATCAGTTTTTCCGGCATACGTGAGCTGAGTAAAGTGCCGACAATAATCGCCGGAATAGACCCCACCAATAACCACATGAGCAGCATGAAATCGACATTGCCTGAAGACATATGACCCAGCCCTGCAACCAGTGTCAGTAATACCGCGTGCACCACGTCAGAGCCAATAATACGAATCATCGGCAGATTCGGGAACATCACTACAAGTGCCATGATGCCAAATGCGCCGGCACCCACTGAAGAGAGCGTGACAAATATGCCCAAGATAATGCCCATGATGATAATGGCTACGCGCTTTTCCTTGGCTTGCAGCTTTACTTTTTCCAGATCTTGGGTCATATCCGGTAGTTCTTGTTTTCTGTATTTATTAAAAAGATTTTCGATCTGGCTACGAAACAGAATGGATAAGCCGGTAATGGTTAGCATAAAGCCCAATACCATGGTCAGGACGGCCTTGTAATGCGTTGATTGGCTCAGATAGTTATCAAGAACCCAATGTGTTGCAAAAGATGCGGGAATACTGCCAACGGCCAGCCAGATCACAATCGGCCAGACAATATTCATTTTCTTGGCATGCACAAACGAGCCACAGAATTTAGAAATCGCGGCATAGAGCAGGTCAGTACCAATCGCGATATGCGGTTCAATCCGGAATAAACTGATAAGAATTGGCGTCATTAATGAACCACCACCCACACCGGTGACACCTACACAAAAACCTACCAGAACGCCTGCTAAAATAAATTCAATCGGACCAAACATGCATATATGCCAAAATCAAAAAACGAGCATATCTTATGACTTTTGGATATAAGTCGTTGTCTTGATTATTGATTTACTTATGCATAAAAAAGATAAAGCTAGGTGAAGAATATTAGCTGATCTTTCATGTTTATTCACTGGAGTATGTATAAAGTGCGAATATGATGATTGATTTTAACTGCCCGATTTAACCCATTTTTGTCTAATTTAATGTAGCTGTAAATGTCGATTTAATTCTTGTTATGCAAGCTCGATCATTGACTAAGTCATTCTAAACGGTGAGTTTCTTAAAATGAGAAGATGCTTAAGCTTCTTCCGGAATAGCCACAGGATTATGTTAGAATCCAGATTCAATAAATTTCCATGCGGATCTGAGAGGAAACCCACTTGCTAAATCGAAAACTTAAAATTGGAATCGTGGTCGGTGAAGTTTCTGGAGATACGCTTGGCGCAAAATTGATTCGCCGTTTTCGTGAGCAAGGCATTGATGCTGAATTTGAAGGTATCGGTGGTCCACAAATGATCGCGGAAGGTTTTAAAAGTTATTATCCGATGGATATTCTGTCGGTGATGGGCATTGTCGAAGTTTTAAAAGATATTAAAAAACTGTTTGCTGTGCGGGATGGTCTGGTGGAAACCTGGACTAAAGATCCGGTCGATATTTTTATCGGGATTGATGCGCCTGATTTTAACCTGCGTTTGTCAAAAACCATTAAACAAAAACAGTTACCGATTAAAACCGTGCAATACGTCAGTCCTTCGGTCTGGGCATGGCGTCAAGGCCGTATACATGGCATTAAAGCCAGTATTGATCTGGTGCTGTGCCTGTTTCCATTTGAAAAAGTGTTCTTTAAAAAATGGGATGTTCCTGCAGCTTTTGTCGGACATCCGCTCGCTAGCCAATTGCCGCTTGAAAATCCAATTCTGGAGGCTCAGACAGAATTAGGCCTAGACCCAGATCAGAAATATATTGCATTATTACCGGGAAGCCGCCGTGGCGAGATTGAGCGTTTGGGACCTTTGGTTCTGGATGCAGCTAATACTCTGCATCAAAAATATCCGGATTATACCTTTCTGATTCCTGCGATTAATGATGCACGCAAGCAGCAAATCGAAAGTTTACTGGCCACTTATCCTGAGAGCTTAAAAACCCAAATTCGCTTGATGGAAAATACCAGCGCTGAATCCAAAATTGGCCGTCAGGTCATGAATGCATCCAATATTATTGCACTGGCGTCTGGAACTGCAACGCTTGAAGCGATGTTGCTGCACCGTCCGATGGTGACTTTTTATAAATTGCACTGGCTGACCTATCGAATTGCCAAATTACTGGTAAAAATCCCATATTTTTCATTACCAAATATAATTGCTGGCAAAAAAGTGATTCAAGAACTCATCCAATCCGCTGCTACACCTGAAAATCTGGCAGCTGAAATTGAAAAACTGATGGATATTGAAGCAGCGCAGATTCAGGTTATGCAGCATATCACCATGCACAAGCAGCTACTTTCTGGCAATAGCGAAGATCCGGTCACAGCAGTATTGGCATTAGTCCAGTAATTTTAGTCTGGTAATAAAGACTGGTTCTTCTGACAATTCAGCCGGTATTGGGTCGGCGTCTGTTCAAACTGTTTTTTAAAACTTTGACTAAACGCCGTCTCGGATGAATAACCAACCAGATAAGCGATCTGCTGGATACCAAATCCACTATTTCTCAAATATTGCGCTGCCAGACGCAGGCGGTGCTGTTGCAGATAGGCAAGGGGCGGTTCACCGACAATCTGGGTAAATAACTGGGCGAATTTGGAACGTGACATATGACATTGTTCGGCCAGACTTTCTACAGTCCAGAATTGTTCAGGTTTGCCATGAATCACTGCCAGTGCATTGGATAGTTCCGGATGCGAGAGCGCATTTAGCCAGCTCGAGGCATTTTCCAGGTTTAAAATATAATCACGTACGCATTCAATCAGTAAAATACTGACCAGATGATCCAGAATCTTGTCACGTCCGGGACGAAGCTGCTGGGTTTCCAGTGCCAGAAACTGCAAGCCAACCTGTAACCATTCTGGCGCCGTATCACCCAGAATATGTTGAATATGCAGGTATTTAGGTAATGCACTCAAAAGAGGTTTGGCCATCTGGATATCCAAGCTAGAACGAATAGCCAGTATGAAACTATGCTCCGCCGAATTTTCCCGATTGAGATCAACACATTGCTGTGCATTGCTCTGAAAATAAGGATTAATCGCATGGTGCTCAGAAAAATCGGCATTGTCTGGGCAGGAAACATGATGGGAGGAACCTGCGGGTAATAGCACCAGATCACCTTGTTGCAGCTCCAGTCGATCACCATTCATGAACTTTAATTGCGCCTGTCCTTGTAACAGGATATAGGCCAGCATAAAGGGTTCATGTTGATAGTCAAAGCCGCCCGGATGAAATACATTCAGATAAAGATATTCCGATTTTTCCAGATGAATATCATCAAAAATTTTACTTAAAGCATCCATGCCTAACTCTATTCTTCTGTTTTATTTCATTTAATTGACTATAAATTTTTTAACTTTGTGATTTTAGGCCAGAATTTGGCAGCATGTGCCAAAGACGCTGACATAGCTTTTCTGGACGTTGAATACTGTTCGCTACTGCTGAAATAATCAACTATAAGTGCAGAGTAACATAAAAAAGGAAGGTCGCAATGAATGCCCCTGCACAAATCCAGAAAGCGCAGTTTACGCAGGAAGCGTCGGCACTAAAAGGTGTCAAGCTGGATAAAAAACGTTTTGGCTGGTTGCTCAGCCCAGGTCTGCCTGTGATCGGAATGGGAATTCTGGCCGGTTATCATTTTGGTCCCAAAGCCACTCAAAAAATCTTTGCCATGGGCGGACTATTATTACTGCATGTCATCATTCCGACTCTGGATGCCCTGATTGGCGATGATGCCAATAACCCAAATGATGAGCAGATCAAGGCACTGGTTAACGATCCTTATTATGACCGCATTGTAAAAGCATTTATTCCCTTGCAAATGGCAGCCAATGCCTTTGCCGGTTATGTCGTAAGCCGGCCAAATGTGTCTTTGCTGGATCAGGTACTGCTTGGAGTTTCTATGGGTGCGATTAATGGTGTGGGGGTGAATACCGCACATGAACTCAGCCATCGTCCCCAGAAAAAAGACCATTACTGGTCTCATGCCAGCCTGATGCCTTTGGGCTATAACCATTTCCGGATCGAACATCCTTATGGACACCATAAACGGGTGGCGACACCAGAAGATCCGGCATCTTCAAAAATGGGTGAATCTTTTTACCGTTTCTGGCCACGTACCGTAATAGGCGGATTAAAATCTGCAATCCAGATTGAAAAAAGACGGCTCGAGCGTAAGGGACTGAAATTCTTTAATCAGGAAAATGAGCTGTTTCATGGTTGGGCCATGAGTGCCGGCTATCATGCCTTGATGCTAAAGGCGTATGGCAAGAAAATTATTCCTTATACACTGACACAGGCATTTTATGGCGTTAGCCTGTTTGAGATTGTGAATTATATCGAGCACTACGGACTGAAACGTGGACAGAAAGCGGATGGCAGTTATGAGCGAACCTTGCCGGAACATAGCTGGAATAACAACAATATCGTAACTAATCTGTTTTTGTATCAGTTACAACGGCATTCTGATCATCATGCTTTTCCAAGCCGTCCATTTCAGGCGTTGCGGCATTTTGATGAAGCGCCAGAATTACCCAGCGGTTATGCAACCATGCTGATTCCAGCCTTGATTCCACCTTTATGGTACAAAATCATGGATCAGCGGGTATATCAGCATTATCAGGGCGATCTGACGAAAGCTAACATTTTGCCTTCCAAACGTGCCAAACTTTTTAAAAAGTTTGATGTGCAAGAATCCGCAGCTTGATGATTCAAAAAATAAAATGCGCCTAATACAGATAATGCTGATCAGTTAAGGAGTTTAGAAATAAACTCCTTAATTTTTAGCGGAGCCTTATTGTTTTAAATCAAAATTTTGCAGCTCATTTGTTACTTTGGTTTCGCCCAAAGTAACCAAAGGCATTTTTCATCCGCAAAACTCGTCAGCCCCTATCAACTAACAAATTTATCGCAGAAACAATCATTTTTTAATGTAGTCCGGCCTCAAACAGTTGCGGATGACTTTTCTACATATCAAATACAGCCATGAATCTAAAAAAGAAAATGCCAGTCAATTTTGTAAGTGACTGGCATTACCTAATACAGGCGCATTTTTTGATAAATTCTGTCTAGAACCAGTCGCTTTGCATATTCAGGCAAGTATCATCCATATTCATCAATAATTTGGCCTGATGCTCAATTTCAGGGAGTTCCCAGCGAATAAAATATTGAGCTGCTTGAATTTTCCCTGCCAGAAAAGTCTGATCTTCTGCCTGCGAAGATGTGCCAAACTTGAGTTGAGCCTGATTCGCCATTTCTAGCCAGAGCCAAGATAGAATAGTTTTGCCCATCATATCCAGATACAATCCTGAATTGGCCAAAGCGTCACTGACTTTTCCTTGATGTAAGGCCTGGCCTAAAACCTGAGTAGTTTTTTGTACAGTCGCCAGATGCTGTTTGTAGATCTCTGCGAGTTCCACTATCTTAGGTTCATGAGTCTCTGACAAGGTCTTCTGGATGCGCTGCATGAGCAGATTTAGCCCTTTGCCATTATGCTGCCAGAGTTTACGTCCCAGCAGATCCAGAGATTGAATACCGTAAGTGCCTTCATGAATCGGATTGAGTCGGTTATCACGATAACATTGCTCCACCGGATATTCACGGGTATAACCCGCGCCGCCCAAGACCTGAATGGCCAGATCATTGGCTTTCGGACCATAGGCAGAAGGGAAAGATTTGACCACCGGGGTAATGAGATCAAGCAGAATTGCACTATCTTCATCTTGAGCTGCCTGAAGTTCATCAATTAATCGGGCTGCAAATAAGCAAAGTGCCAGCGAACCTTCTACATATGACTTTTGCGCCAGTAGCATGCGTTTGACATCGGTATGTTCAATGATATTCACTGGTTTCGAGTCAGGTGTTTTTTCATGAACTGGCCGGCCTTGCGGACGGTTTTTAGCATAATCCAGAGATTCCAGATAGCCACGATAACCAATCATGGCTGCGCCCAGACCGACACCCACACGTGCTTCATTCATCATCTTGAACATATATTTTAAGCCATGACCGGGTTCACCAATTAAATAGCCTAAGCAATTATCATTTTCTCCAAAGCTTAAAACTGTAGATGTAGTACCTCGATAGCCCATTTTGTGCAGTAAGCCAGCCAGCTGTACATCATTAGCTTCACCGAGTGAACCATCCTCGTTGGTTTTGAATTTTGGTACGATAAACAGGGAAATTCCTTTCACGCCTTGCGGCGCATCCTGAATCCGCGCCAAGACCAGATGCACAATATTTTCGGTAATGTCCTGATCGCCACCCGAAATAAACATTTTCTGGCCTTTAATTTTATAAATTCCATTTCCCTGAGGAATGGCTTTAGTGGTCAGATCGCCCAAAGAGGAACCTACATTCGGCTCTGTCATGGCCATGGTGCCAGCAAAGCGGCCACTCAACATATGCGGTAGGAATATTTGCTTTTGTTTTGGGGAGGCAAAAGCCTGTATCAGGTTCGCCGCAGCGGCCGTTAGAAAAGAATAAGCCACGGTGGACGGATTGGCCGACATAAAATACGCATTGCAGGCCATATTCACCAAAGTGGGCAGTTGCATGCCACCATCTGCATAATCATGCTGGGCGCAAAGCAGGCCGGCATCGGCAAACTGTTGCCAGGCTGTCTTCACTTCATCAATGGTTTTGACCTGTTTGCCATCAAAGTTCGGTTCTTGTTGATCAGCTTTGGCATTATGCGGTGCAAAATAATCAGTCGCGATACCTTTTGCCGTTTCCAGAATACTGTCGAAAGTATTTTTGTCATGATCCTGATAGCGTTGCAGTTTAGTCAGCGCTTCAAGTTTGAATACGTCATAAAGCTGGAAATGCAGATCTTTATCATTAATCAGTTGGGTCACGGTACTATCCTGAATGTGCAATCCTTGAGATAGCATCAAGACTAGCAGTTGCTTTTATTGAGGAGGATTGTCAATAATGACATGAATCGGGTGAAAAGTGACAATTAGTAAAGTATGCAACAGGTGGTGATTTTAGGCTTTCATGGGGCTCTGGCTTCGGCCATTACGGGTGTGGTCGATTTATTTACAATGGCTGGCGTAAGCTGGAACCGGATCCAGCAGCAGGACGTACAGCGCCTGTTTAAGGTGAGTATCGCCAGTCCGGAGGGACATCCGATTCGGTGTATCAATGGGCTGCAGTTGCAGGCACATTTTTCTTATCAAGAGATTCAAACTGCAGATATTCTGGTGGTACCGACCATCGCTGCACCGATTCAGGATGTATTGCAACAGAATCCAGAACTGATTCATTTTTTAAAATCTGCACATGCAGAGGCGACTTTAATTGCAGGAAACTGTACGGGGAATTTTTTTCTGGCAGAAGCAGGCATTTTAGATGACCGGATTGCAACAACACATTGGGGTTTTCAGGAAGTGTTTCGTTCACGCTATCCTAAGGTGAAACTGAATGCCGATCTGATGATTAGCCGGGATCAGAATATCTATTGTGCAGGTGGAGGCCTGGCCTGGTTTGACCTAGGTTTGCATCTGATTGAGCGCTTGTATGGCTTTGAGGTGGCCATGCAATCGGCTAAATCTTTCGTAATTGATTACCGCCGTGATAGCCAGTTGTCTTATTCATTGCTGAATATTGGCCAGCCGCACCATGATGAACTGGTACAAAAAATCCAGAACTGGCTAGAGCAGCATTTTCATGAAGATTTTAGTTTGAACCAGCTGGCAGAGCAGTTTAATGTGACTGGCCGAACCCTGATTCGACGCTTTAAACAAGCCTTAGACATACCGCCCAATCAATATCTACAAGCGATCCGGATTGAAGCCGCACGTAAACGACTGGAAGAAACCGATCAAGCTGTGGATGTGATTATGCAAAATGTCGGCTATCAGGATCCAAGTTCATTCCGCCGTTTATTTCATAAAAAAACCGGTCTGACGCCGTTGGAATATCGGCGCCGGTTTAGTCGGCGCTTTTAAAAGCTTTTAATGAGAAGGCTGTACTTTTCCTGCTTTACGGCCATGCAGAAGGTAATACCAGGCCAGACAGCTTAGGGTGAGCAGCGCCGAGAACAGATAAAGCTGACGATAACCAATCTGATCCAGCAGCATACCCAGGAAATACGGGCCAAAACCAAGACCGGCATCCAGGGCAATAAAGAAGGTTGAGGTAGCAAGCCCCATACGCTGCAATGTCGTACTTTTCACCGCAATGGTTTGACACACTGACTGGATATTACCAAAACCAAAACCAAGCAAGGCAGCACTGGCAAGTAACATCACAGAGTTTTGCGCCTGACTGAGGAGCAATATCCCCAGTGCCATAATCACAATGGCAGGATAGATAATGATATTTTCGCCTTTACGGTCCATGAGCGGGCCGGTAAAAGGACGCGAAAGCAAAATGGCAAAAGCATACATCAGGAAGAAAAAAGATGCTGCTTCGACCAGATTAATTTCTTTGGCATAAAAGTGAATAAACGACAATATGCCTGAATAAGAAGTAGCCACCAGCAGTACAATCAGTGCAATCGGTAGCGCATTCGGTTCAATATACTGAGCCAGTTTGCTGGTGCTTTGCGAAGTAGAGGCTGCTGACGAATGACTTGCCTTAAGGCGTGGTGGCTGGATAAACAGTCCACAGATCAGGCAGCTGAGCGCAACGATACTGGTAAAGATGAAAATTACCTGATAATTGAAATTTGTCATCAGCCAGATTCCGACAAAGGGACCAATCGCTGTGCCTAGGGTGCTGCTCATGCTGAAATAGCCAATTCCTTCACCACGCCGTGTGGCAGGAATGGTCTGTGCAATCACTGTACCCAGTACAGTAGAAGCCATACCCATCATAAAGCCGTGTATCAGACGGATGCCTAGTAAAACTTCCAGCTTGGCCGGAATCATATACAGTCCGGAAAAGAGTAGGAAACCAGTCAGGCCAATGACAAGCGTATTTTTTAGGCCCAGACGATTCAGTAATTTTCCGATCAATAAGCGTCCGAATAGGGTGCCGACAATAAACAGACCTGATACCAGACCGGCTTGTGCAGTCGAAGCCCCTAGCTCAGCCACTGAGTAGCCGACAATCACAATCACCAGTAAGTAGAACACCAGAACCAGCTGGAAATTCACCAGACTGATCAGGATAAAATTGGGCGTCCATAAAGGCGTTTCTTGTTCTTGGCTCATTGAGGTCTGTCCTGAGATGAGGGATATAACTGCTGAATGAGTTGCATCAAGGTATTTTTACTGCCTTCAAGATCATCTGATTCAATGTGCTCAAGCAACTGATCTTCAAATGCATCGATCTGTTTGGAACACATCGCAAAGGTCTCAATTCCTTGCTCACTCAACTTGAACAGCTTTTGACGTTTGTCTTCAGTTTCGAGTTGGGCAATCAGATCGAGTTCAACCAGTTGCTGAATCCGCTTAGTAATACCGGGCTTGGATACATTGAGATAACTGGAAATATCTGCCAGCGTGCATTGTTGCTTTGACTGGATGACGTATAACACCTGCCATAAGGAATAATTTAATTGAGATGACAACAAGATCGTATTGATCTCATCGCTCATCAGTCGTGCGCAGCGTAATAACAGCGTACGAAGTCGGGGAGATTCGGAAAACATATGGTTAGTTAACCTGGGTAACTAAATTTAGGCCTAATTTACGCCTGTTTTATCTAAAGCTCAAGAGGAGAGTTTTAAAAATTATTCAGAGTAATATTTTCTTTATCAGCAAGAGTTACATAGTTTAACCTGATTAAAAAATAATCAACAAAAGACTACATACTTTTTATAACAGCCACGCCTAAGCTAGCCATGTCACTAGAAAAATTCATGACTTAAAAATTGAAGGGCAAAGATGCCAAATAACAATGCATAGGTGAAGCTTATGACTCTGGGTTTAACTGCATTAGAGTTAGCACGAATACAGTTCGCCTTTACTGTATCTTTTCATATCATTTTTCCGGCAATTTCTATTGGCTTGGCCAGCTTTCTGGCCATTCTGGAATGGCGCTGGCTCAAAACCCAAAATCCGATTTTTCAGGATCTATTCAAATTCTGGGTGAAAATTTTCGCTGTGGCATTCGGGATGGGTGTCGTCTCTGGTGTGGTCATGAGCTACCAGTTTGGAACCAACTGGAGTGAGTTTTCCCGGGTGGCAGGCAGCGTGACTGGACCTTTATTGGCCTATGAAGTACTCACCGCTTTCTTTCTGGAAGCGGGCTTTCTGGGCATCATGTTATTTGGCTGGGGGCGAGTGGGACCAAAGGCGCACTTTTTCTCGACCTTGATGGTTGCGATAGGCACCTGTATTTCCATGTTCTGGATTTTATCGTCTAATAGCTGGATGCAGACCCCACAAGGCTTTGCGATTGAAAATGGCCTGATTGTGCCGCAAGACTGGCTTGCTATCGTGTTTAACCCATCTTTCCCTTATCGTCTGGCCCATATGGCCATGGCTGCCTTTCTGGTTTCCGCCTTACTGGTCGCTGCTACAGCCGCATGGCATCTGATCAAAGGCCGTCGTGATGCACTGGTCAAGACCTCATTTTCCATGGCGATGTGGCTGCTTCTAGTACTAGCACCTTTACAGGTCATCGTCGGTGATATGCACGGTATTAATACCCTTGAGCATCAGCCAGCAAAACTTGCAGCCATGGAAGGGCATTGGGAAACCAATCATAATGAAGGGATGCCCTTATATCTCTTTGGTATTCCAGATATGGAGGCCGAAGAAACCAAATATGCAATCGGAATTCCCAACTTGGGTAGCCTGATTTTAACCCACACGATGGATGGCAAGGTTACGGGGCTTAAAGACTTTGCGCCTGAAGACCGGCCGAATTCACTGGTGGTGTTCTGGAGCTTCCGGATTATGGTTGGACTAGGCGTATTGATGTTGTTACTGGCATTATGGGGAGCGTGGGCACGTACCCGAGGTCGCTTTTATGAGTCCCGTGCATTGCACCGATTTGCCTTGATTATGGGACCTTCCGGATTTATTGCCATGCTGGCGGGATGGTTTACCACAGAAGTCGGCCGTCAGCCTTGGGTAGTCTACGGCATCATGCGGACCAAAGATGCATTGTCACCAGTTTCCGCTGAACAGGTGGGGCTAACCCTGATTATTTTTGTAGTCGTCTACTGTGTGGTATTTGGTATCGGGATTTACTACATGTTGCGTCTGATGCACAAAGGCCCGGATTTTATTCATACTCGACCAGATCATGAATCAGACAGCGATGTAGTGCAGGCCTCGCGTCGACCATTAAGTAGTATTCGCGAACGTATTGAAGAAGTTCCTGAACAACCGGATCAGGAGGATAAAAAATGATTGATTTATCATTAATCTGGATTGTGATTATTGGTTTAGGTGTATTGATTTATACCATTCTCGATGGTTTCGATCTGGGCATCGGCATCTTGTTTCCTTTTTTCCCGCATCAAGATGAACGTGATGTCATGATGAATACCGTGGCTCCGGTCTGGGATGGCAATGAAACCTGGATGGTTTTGGGCGGTGCAGGGTTATTTGCAGCTTTTCCACTCGCTTACTCGACCGTACTCTCGGCGCTGTATATGCCAATTATTCTGATGGTGATTGCCTTGATTTTCCGCGGCGTGGCTTTTGAGTTCCGCTTCAAGGCAAACCGCAGTAAGCATTGGTGGGATAAAGCCTTTATCGGTGGTTCTGCGATTACCAGTTTCCTGCAAGGCATGATTTTAGGGGCCTATATTCAGGGCATTGAAACTCGAAATGGTGTCTATGTCGGTAGTGGTCTGGACTGGCTCACTCCATTCAGTATTTTCACCGGAATCAGTGTGGTGGTGCTCTATGCGGCATTAGGCTGTGGCTGGCTGATCTATAAAACCGGAGATGATTTGCAGGATCGAATGTTTAAACTGATGCCTAAGCTGATTATTGCCTTACTGATCATATTGGGTGCGGTCAGTATTTATACGCCGTTGACTCATCCTCAAATTGCTGAACGCTGGTTTAGTCAGCCACAATTTACCTATTTTATGCCAGTTCCAGTTCTGGTTCTGCTATTTACCTGGCTGGCTTTGCGTGCCTGTAAAAGACGCAGTGAATTAGGCCCATTTACCTATATGCTTGTTCTGGTTTTCCTTGCCTATACCGGATTCTTGATAAGTCTATGGCCATATATTATTCCGCCAAGCGTGACTATCTGGCAGGCAGCAGCGCATGAAAATAGCCAGCTATTTGCCTTGATTGGCGCCTTGATCCTGATTCCAATTATTGTGATTTATACCGGTATGTCCTATTGGGTATTCCGGCATAAGGTCAGGGTCGGCGATGATGGCTATCATTAAGGAGTGGTCATGAAAGGCAAACAGGCATTATGGTTTGTAGGGTTGTGGCTGGCAGGATTTTTAACGCTGGCCCTGATTGCTGGCGCATTCCGCTTTCTGGTGCATTTGGCTTATTAAATTAGTAAAACTAAAAAAATGAAAAAAGTGATCTGAATGTCCTGATCACTTTTTATTATTTGCCATTTATCTTTGATAAAACCAAATTTACGATTTTACCTGTTTACGATACACACTTGGACGTACAGGACGAGTATGTTTCCAAAGGCCTTTTTTCTGTTTCTTAGCTTTATTTTGCAATTCCATCATATAGCGTAAATGGTTTTTATCCTTGATATATTCTTCATAGACCCACGCTGCACCACGTTTGACAATCTCTTCATTGATATTTTTGCGATAGCGGTAGATCACACCGACACAGCGGCCATAACGGTCAATGTCGGTAATCTTGACCCGAACCATTTTATTATTCACCATGCTTTTGACCAGACGCTGCGATTCCTTGCCATAGGCTTGTGATGATTCAGGGGCATCGACAAAAGCAAAGCGCAATTTGGTCTCAGAGCGACGAATGTTAAAACGGTAGCAGGTGAGGGTATCACCATCACTTACGGCTTTTACACGGCACCAGTATTTTTTGCCTTTCTTAAAAGGGCGGAAAACATCTTTTAAATAAACTGTAATTTTATGCAGCAGATAATAAGAAAAACATAGCAATACTAAGCCCAGCACAATTTGCCAGGTGATGGAGAGATTTAACAAAGGCAAGATCCAAATCAGCAAAACCAGCTGTAAAATCACAGCTAAAAGTCGAGCCATTTTAGAGCAAAGCCAGTAGATCTACGGATTAAAAGCTAATCACTCAGTGTTTAGTTTTGTACCAGCTAAAATAGCCTAAGTATATTTTTCTGGCGAAAAGATGAATCTGCAACCATCTAAACTTATATATAAAATAGCCTAAGCAATTTAAATTTCTTTATAAATAGCCTAAGTGAAAATTTTATAAATTTCAGCTCTCAAAAATTGATGTCTCTTATTCTCGTGCAAATCCTTATGCCAATATATCCCCATATTAATTTTCGGCAGGTCCACAGGGACTTCAAAAATATTTAGACTGGTAGCCAATTGTAAATGTACCAATACATTTTTAGGAATAGTCAGCATAGCTGTCTTTTGTTGTTCCAAAATTTGCAGAGCAGTTGAGTAATGCTGACAGCGTAAAAAAATCTGTCGTGAATATTGTTTACGGCTTAAATAAATATCCTCAACTAAAACGCCAGTACGGCGTGATGACACGCCAATATGAGGTGAGGCAAGATAAATCTGCTCATTCATTTCTGTTAATTGTGTACACACTACAAATTCATCTTGAACCAGACGCTCAAACTGGATTTTTTCAGCAATGTTTTGTTCCAGATCTATGACAAAATCGACCTGTTGAGAGGCGAGGTCTGCTGCTATATTTTTACGGTCCAGCTTCATGCTGCTAAGTTGAATTTCCAGATTGAGTTGTTGAAAGTGCTGAACCAGTCTGGGAAAGATCATTGGCTCAATTTCATCATGTACGGCAATTTTCAAACTCTGAATCATTTCCGGTCTGAAGTGCTGATGCTGTATTGAAATATTTTGAATCGCAAAAAGTGCATTCTTCAGCTCAGGATAGATCTGTTCCGCAAACGGCGTAGGTTGCATTTTGCTGCCAGTACGTACAAATAAATCATCCTGTAAATGCTGTCTTAAACGTTGTAAAGCATGACTGGCAGCAGACTGGCTAACTGATAAAATCTGTGCAGCTTTAGAAATACTGTTCTGCTCATAAATTGCCATAAAAAGCGGATAAAGGTTAATGTCGATACGATGAAAATTTCGCAGGTCCATGACTGTTTTAGAATGAATGCTATGCATAATAATGTATGGAGTAAAATCATTTTATTCATAATAGGTTTTGGGTTAAGGTGTTGTAAAGCGTATGAATTAGAATATTTAGAGGGATAAAGAGATGTTTGAGCTTTCAGCACGTGCACAAGATTATTTAAATAGAACCAAAAAATTTATTGCTGAGGAAATTGAACCAGTTGAAGCTGATTTCTGGCAGCAAGTTCATGAGTTGAACCAAGGCGGCGACTGGACCAAATGGCAATGGCCTGCAGAACTGGAAAGCTTAAAAGCCAAAGCCAAGGCAGCTGGCCTTTGGAATATGTTTCTCCCTTGTTCTGAACTTGGCCAGGGTTTATCGGTTCAGGAATATGCACATATTGCCGAACTTTCAGGTCGTAGCCTGATTGCACCAGTCGTATTTAACTGTAATGCGCCAGATAGCGGCAATATGGAAGTATTGTGGCGTTATGGTTCTGAAGAACAGAAACAGCAATGGCTGATGCCACTTTTAGAAGGAAAAATCCGTTCGGTCTTTTGTATGACTGAACCTGCAGTCGCATCCAGTGATGCGACCAATATGCAGGCAACGGCGATGGTGGAAGGTGATGAGATTGTTCTCAATGGCCGTAAATGGTGGTCATCAGGTCTAGGCGATCCAAATGCCAAAATCATTATTTTTATGGCGCATACTCCAGATGAAACAGAAGACCGTCATCATCAGCATTCGATGGTTTTAGTTCCTGTGGATACTGCCGGCGTTAAAATCGAACGCATGCTACCTGTATTTGGTGACTACGATGCACCACATGGCCATGGTGAAGTCAGCTTTGAAAATGTCCGCGTTCCGGTAGCGAATTTTATTGGTGGCGCCGGTCAGGGCTTTGAAATTGCCCAAGGTCGTTTAGGACCAGGCCGTATTCATCATTGCATGCGCTGTATCGGGGCTGCGGAAAAATCCTTAGAGTTGATGATTGACCGAGGCATGAGCCGGACAGCATTTGGCAAAGAGATTTTAAAACTTGGCGGCAATCTGGAACGTGTCGCGGAAGCCCGGGTTGCAATTGATCAGGCACGCCTTTTGACCTTGTATGCCGCCTATAAAATGGATACTTTAGGGAATATGGCGGCACTGACTGAAATTTCTGCAATTAAAGTCGTTGCGCCAAGTGTGCTGGAAAAAGTTGTCGATATGGCAATCCAGATCCACGGCGGTGCCGGTGTCTCTCGTGATACGCCACTGACCGGATTCTTTGCCCAGGCACGTGCCTTACGTTTGGCTGATGGCCCGGATGAAGTGCATAAGGGCATGATTGCCAAACTGGAACTGGCAAAACGTGGCTACAGTACACGCCACAAAAAATAAACTGGCTTAAATAGAAGATTGCAACGTATTAAAAAATTTTAAGGAAAAATTATGGCGGTTATTGATGTAGGTGGAGCAGTTCGTGCAGGTGAAGAACTGGATGTACAAGCCATCACCAATTGGTTAATTCAGCAAAATGTGAATGTTGAAGGCCCTGTGCAAGTGACCCAATATTCAGGCGGAGCTTCAAACTGGACCTACCGTTTACAGTATGCCAATGCCGATTTAATTTTACGTCGTCCGCCACAAGGTACCAAAGCCAAATCAGCCCATGATATGGCACGTGAATATCATGTGCAGAAAGCCTTGGCTGAACATTATCCCGTCGTGCCTGAAATGGTCGCGCTTTGTCAGGATGAATCAGTGATTGGTTGTGATTTCTATGTGATGAAACGGCTTGAAGGAATTATTCCTCGCGCCAAAATGCCAGCTGAGCTGCAGCTTACTGAATCCGATATCCGGACTTTATGTATCAATGTGATTGATAAACTGATCGAATTGCATCAGGTGCCTTATCAAGGAACTGAACTTGAAAATCTCGGTAAGGGTGAAGGCTATTGTCGCCGTCAGGTCGAAGGCTGGGATGTACGTTATGAAAAGGCTAAAACTTTAAATGTTCCATCGTTTAAATATGTGCGCAACTGGCTTAAAGATAATATTCCTTCAGATTCTAAAACCTGTGTGATTCATAATGACTGGCGTTTTGATAATGTCATCTTAAATCCGGAAAATCCGACTGAAGTGATTGGTGTACTGGACTGGGAAATGGCCACCCTTGGCGATCCGCTCATGGATCTAGGTTCTGCCTTGGCCTATTGGGTAGAAGATACCGATAATGCCATTTTTAAAGCGACTCGTCGTCAGCCGACCAATCTAAAAGGTATGTTTACCCGTAAAGAGGTCGTAGATTATTATCTTGAAAAAACCGGTTTGCAACCGGAAAACTGGGCGTTTTATGAGGTGTTCGGAATTTTCCGCCTCGCGGTGATTGCCCAGCAGATCTATTATCGTTATTACCATAAACAGACTAATAATCCAGCGTTCAAGGATTTTTGGGTGGTGATTCATGCCTTGCATATTCGTGCCTTAAAACTGATTGGCAAGCAAAAACTGGAAGCCAATGAGATTGCACAAAAGTATGTGCTTAAATTTAAAGAGATAATGCCAAAATGACTACCATTTACTTGATCCGGCATGGCCAGGCCTCTTTTGGCGCAGAAAGTTACGATCAACTTTCGCCCAACGGCGAGTTACAGGCAAAGCTTTTGGGTCGCTATTTTGACGAAATCCTGAAAGAAGCGCCTTATGTGGTGGCAGGTTCCATGCAACGCCATCAACAGACAGCGCAATTATCACTGGACGAATGTTTTCCGGAAAGCGAGATTCTGACCGATAGTGCCTGGAATGAGTTTAATCATCAGCAGGTATTTGCGCGTTATGAGCCGCGCTTTAATCAGCCTGAATTGCTGAAACAGGATGTGTCAGAACATGAAAATCCACGGGATTATCTGAGCAAGATTTTTAGCGGTGCAATTGCACGCTGGACTGGCGATGATTATCACCATGAATATGATGAATCTTGGCCAAGTTTCAAAGCACGCGTGGAAAGCGGCTTAGAAAATTTGTGTGACAAGCTGGCCAAAAGCCGTCCGCGCTATGCAGTGGTCTATACCTCAGGTGGTGTGATTTCTGTTGCAGTGGGTAAGATTTTAGGGCTGAGCCCGGAGAAAACCTTTGCCCTAAACTGGGCGATTACCAATACCAGTATCACGACACTGCGTCTGGTGGGTAATGAACCGCAACTACTCAGTTTAAATGAACATCATTTTATTAAAGCACAGCATCCAGACTTATTGACCTGGATTTAAAATGAGATTGAAAACGTAATGCGCTAGAAAAATAAAGGAATAGGGTAAACATATGGTTAAAACAATTTTAATTACCGGTGCAAGTTCAGGGATTGGCGCCGGTATGGCACGTGAATTTGCAAAAAAAGGCTATAATCTGGCCATTTGTGCGCGTCGTCTGGAGCGTCTGGAAACCTTAAAACAGGAACTGGAAAGCCAATATGGCATCAAAGTCATTGCCAAAACTTTAGATGTGACCGATTACGATCAGGTTTTTGAGGTTTTCCGCGCGTTTAAAGAAGACTTTGGCACGATTGACCGAGTGATCGTCAATGCCGGTGTCGGTGAGGGCCGTCGAATCGGTAAAGGTAATTTTGCCATTAACAAAGCCACGGTGGAAACCAACTTTATTTCGGCATTGGCACAATGTGAGGCTGCAGTTGAAATCTTCCGTGCACAAAACTCTGGTCATCTGGTGATGATTTCATCCATGAGTGCCATGCGCGGTATGCCAAAACATTTAACGGCTTATGGTGCAAGTAAGGCCGGCGTGGCTCATTTAGCGGAAGGCATTCGAGCTGAACTGATCGATACGCCAATTAAAGTCACCACCATTTTCCCAGGATATATTCGGACTGAAATTAATGAAGGGGCAAAAAAGCTACCTTTTGAAGTAGATGAAAAAACCGGTTCGCGTTTATTGGCAGCAGAAATTGAAAAAGCGCCAGTGAAAGCCTATGTACCGAAATGGCCTTGGTTACCACTCGGTCTAGCCATGAAAGTATTACCACTTAAACTGGTGAACAAGTTAGGTTAAAAGTAATCTTAGATCTATAAAAAGAGAAGCTAGAGCGCTTCTCTTTTTATTTTATGACAAACTGAGAAAAATTTCTAAACCAGTATTTTTTTCTAAAAAAATGTATAGCTTGAATTTTCAGAAAAGCGAAATCTTATAAATCCTAATGTATTGATTATTAAAATAAAGTTTTAAATTATCAAAAATTATATTTTTATTTTATTGATGAATTTGCAATTAAATCAATTACTTTTAAATTTTCGTTTCATGAGAAAGACCATCTTTTACTTTTCCTAATTTTCGCCAATTTTAAGAACTTTTCCAAACTGTCCAAAACTTAGACATACTCACTCTAAAAGTGGAAAGATAACTTCTCTTTTTTAGAATTTCCTTTAATGTACAACCGTTCAGAAATTAAAGGTTGTCCATATGTCTACATCTGCGGATATGACTGACCAGCAGCGAATCTCCAAGGTCAGAAGTATCGTTACCCAGGCCGGGGAAGAGGTACGTGCTCGTTATCCCATACTCAAACATCAGAACTTTATCGGTGCGAGTATTTTAGGCTTTGCCTGGGCAGGCATGATTGCATGCGCGGTAGCATATGGAACCGGTTATCTCTCAGCATGGTTTACCATTCCTTTGATTGCGATTTTTGCATCATTGACCCATGAACTGGAACATGACCTGATTCATTATATGTATTTCAAAAAAACACCTTGGGCACATCATTTGATGCTGGCACTGGTCTGGCTGGCACGTCCAAACACCATCAGTCCGTGGGCACGTCGTCGTTTACATTTGCATCATCATAAATATTCAGGCACTGAACATGACCTGGAAGAACGTGGCATCAGTAATGGTATGCCTTGGGGCATTCGCCGAATTCTGGTGATTAGTGACCAGTTGATGTCAGTGTATCTGCGTCCATTTCAAATGTTTAAAATGATTCATCTTTTTCTGGAAAAGCAGCCTGAAAAAGAACGTAAAATTGCCATGATTTCTCAGTTATGCGGCTTTTTACCTCTCAGCATTATTTACTATGGATTATGCTATCTGTTTGTGGTCTTTCATGGTTTAAATGCGGTTGCACCACTATTCGGTTATGAGATGCTCTGGTCGCAAGGCATTGTCGATGCTATGCCAATCGTAAATCTGCTGGCAGTCATCTGGGTGATTCCTAACTTTATCCGTTCTTTTAGCTTGCAGTTTGTCAGCTCAAGTATGCATTACTATGGCGATATCGATCCACGTGATGTGATCAAACAAACCCAAGTGCTCAATCCATGGTGGATGGTCCCGTTCCAGTTATTCTGCTGTAATTTTGGTTCGACCCATGCAATTCATCATTTTGTGGTCAAAGAGCCATTTTATATCCGTCAACTGACGTCCAAAACGGCGCACAAAGTGATGAAAGAAGTGGGTGTGCGTTTTAATGATGTGGGAACTTTCAAGCGTATGAATCGCTGGAATGATTATAAAATCTGATAAGTGAGCTTGTAAAAATCCTGCTTTTTAGCGGGATTTTTTTATATTCATCCTTTGTGATTTATTCAATGTCACAAAGATATCTAAGCCTATATTTTGCAAGAATCCTATCTTGTCAATTTAGGTGAACATTCATTTAAAATGACTGTTGAGGAAATAGTTCAAAAGGATAAACTCAGGTAAAATCAATTATATCTCTATATAAATTAGCCCACTATGTTGCTGAAAGCCGCCACCATTGCCTTGATTCCTGCACTTGTCATTCAGGGTAATCGCGTCAAGAAAAATACCTTGAAGTTGCCTGAACCACAGGGAAAACGTGAAGGTCGAACAGGAACAGGCAAAAAACTTTCTCTGCTCATTTTAGGAGATTCCGCGGCGGCAGGTGTAGGAGTCGAACATCAGGATGATGCATTACTGGGTGCAATTCTGCATGAACTGAAAAATAACTTTGAAATTGACTGGAAATTACAGGCCAAAACAGGCGATACCAGCTCAAAAGTAATTCATGCTTTGGACCAGATTGAAGTCCAGCAATATGATGTAATCGTCACGTCGGTTGGCGTCAATGATGTGACCAAACTGATGCCTGCTGATATTTGGATTCAGAAACAGGAACAGCTTTATAGCAAAATCCAGCAAAAATTTAGTCCGAAACTGATCATTGCTGCCGGAGTTCCGCCAATGAATATGTTTCCGGCGCTACCGAATTCTTTAGCCTGGCTATTTGGCCAGTATGCTAAACAGATGAACCAGCAACTGGAAAAATTTGTGAATCAGCAAGTGAATATGCAATGGATTGAATACGATATTGAAAAATACCGTGCCATGAATTTACAAATGGCTGTAGATGGTTTTCATCCGAGTAAGGAAGTTTATACACTTTGGGGACAAGAAGTAGCTGGCAAGATTCGCAAGACCTTTTAAAATAGTTGAAATCTCTCAATTTAGTTAATTCTATGTCTGATATTGAAACCCATCCGCTACCGCCATTTTTACCACCCAATGCCAAATTGCTGATGTTGGGTAGCTTTCCGCCACCTGCCACACGCTGGAAAATGAATTTTTATTATCCGAATTATCAAAATGATATGTGGCGGATTTTTGGACTGATTTTCTTTGAAAATAAAGATTACTTTTTAGATCTACCCAATAAAAAATTTCAGGAACAATTAATCCGGGATTTTTTAACAGAAACGGGGATTGCGATTTTTGATAGTGGCTATCAGATCCGGCGTTTAAAAGGCAATGCTTCAGACAAATTTTTGGAAATAGTAGTACCCACCAATATCGAGCAACTGCTCAGCCAAATGCCGCAGTGCAATCATATTATGACCACAGGCGACAAGGCCACAGACACCATGATGCTGTCCATGCCTGAAGGGACTTTAAAGCCGAGTATTGGCCAGCTAAGTCAGGCCCATTTTGTCGGACGTGATCTGTATTTATATCGCATGCCTTCATCTTCTCGAGCATATCCGGTTTCTCTGGAGAAAAAAGCCGAAAGTTACCGGACAATGTTTGAGCATGTGGGTCTGGTTTAATATTTAATCCAATAATCAGGTGAAAATGGTTAAAGAGATTTTTTTCTGCATATAAGAAATAAACTTACTATTTGTAAGTTATTGGCCTTATTTATTCACATATTTGGATATTCGACCCAGCGATAGCTATTGATCTTAATCTCCCGGACATGATGAAAGCTGGACCAGATTAACTGACTACCTTTGGTCCATTTTAAAGCTCGAATACGCGACTCCACCTGTCGTATTTCCTCAAGCGAGGCCGGACGTAAAGGACCAATTTCTGCATATAAGCGTACTCCTGGATAACGCTTAAATTTACCTTTAAGTAACGAATGAAACCAAAACAGTTTGCTACTGTTCACAGCCTGTATGCATGCCATCGGCTGATGCTGTAAATTCTCAGAAAAAGTAGTGGAATAAGTATCAAAGAAGAAACCGATACTGGTCTTTTTGTTGAGAAATATGGTTCCGATCGGAGTAATACTAGGAAAGCCTTTGGGGTTGACTGTTGCAATAGAGCAATGCATGGCAGCCCGTTGTGCATCAGCGACCACCTGACGAATCTGTTGCCATTCACTATCAGAAATCATGTCGTGATTCTCTTTTTATTTTTTATAAATTTTATAACAACTTATTTAGCTTGGCATTGCCTGAAAAAATTGAAGATAGGGCAGTTTAATCAATCTAAAACGTCACTCAGATTATAAAAAAGAGCCCCATAGGCTCTTTAAAAAATGCAAAATTCGGCGATTAGTCATCGTATTCGACATAATCCCACAAATTTAAACGTGCTTTAATTTCCTGACGGATTTCAGGCAACATCGGCAAAAGAGTACCATCAATCCATAAGCTTAACGCTTGGGCAGAGAGTACTTGCTGCTGTTCATCGACCAGTTGTGCACCTTTCAACATGATACCGGTCTCATCAGTGGCTTCAGTTTCTACACCTTTAAATAAAACCTGTAATTCATAACTACTATCCTGAATCTGCCATTCCAGTTCGAGCTGAATATTTTCACTGGATTTCAAAACTACCTGTCCCTCGACCGTATCGGAGTCGGACAAACAGTCATGTTCCACCCGAATTTTGGCCAAATACCATTCTTGCTGGGATAAATCATGGAGAGTTTTTACAGGCGTGAGAATATCACTGAACTTAAACTGACGGCTTAGATCAAAAAATTGCATGGGAGTGGAGGGCGAACAAGCGCAAAATACGAGAAAAATGTAATTCTAAAGTAAGCGCAATAGACTGTAAAACCCTTTAAACGATGATTGGACTAAGTTAATTTAAGCGGTCATTCTCAAAATACAGGCTTTTCATGTCGTCGTAATTGTGAGGTCATTCTAATGTCATTACATTAACCATTCACCGGGAAATTTCGTCACCAGATTCATCATAAAACGCTGGAATTTTGTAGTTTCCGGATCATGTAAATGCTGAATACTACGGCCATCTTTTTGATGTTCCAGCCAAATCATTTCATTTTTTTCGTTCAGTTTAAGTTGATAAGCCACGCGTGGTAAGTACTGATCCATCGCACTGGTGATTTCCTTCTGAAAATCTTCCGATTCAATGACCAGACCGACTTCGGTATTCAGATAGGCTGAACGCGGATCAAAATTAAATGAACCGACAAACACCATGCCATCTAGATCAAAAAATTTGGCATGCAAACTGGAGCTATTTTTGTTTTTAGCCGGGATGATGTCTCCAGTCATAATTTCATACCAGGTCCGTTCCGGACGGACAATGTAGGGTTTAAATTCCCAGAGTTCGATGCCACTTTTCAATAATTGCTGACGATATTGCTGATAATAGGCATGCACCGCAGCCACATCATTGGCCTGAAAAGAGTTGGTCAGGATTCTGATTTTCACACCTTGTTGCGCACGGCGGGTTAAATAGTCGGCCCCTTTTTGCGTGGGAATAAAGTACGAGGACACCAGTTCCAGATGTTTTTTTGGCTCACCCATCAGTTCGAGCATATGGGTATAAATATAATCGCCATTTTTGGCATGGGGGCGTGCTTTTGCGGGACTATCCGCAACAAAATAAGCCGGCGCCCAGTGAATGGGTTGTTTTTTTAAGTGTTGTTCGACTTGTTTCTCGGCAATGCCCACCCGGCGTTTGAGTTCAGTTTCGTCAACATCTTCTCGTTCAAATTCAGTTCTGAGCCTTTTAAGCATTTCAGGATGGCCGGCATCATTCAAGATCTGTCGAACGTCATAACTCAGATCATCATTCCAGAAGTTAATAAAGGTCTGATTGGCATCTGTTACGCTTTGCCCTGCGAAGAATATATCCACATCGGTGAATTGAAAATCTTCACTGGCATCAAAATATTCACTACTGATATTGCGGCCGCCGGTCACGGCTGCAGTGCCATCCGCAATGATTAATTTATTGTGCATGCGATGATTGACCTTTTTCATCCGGAAGCCATAATCTAGCGCACGTAAATGACGAAATTTATAGGGATTAAAAATCCGGACTTCAAAATTTGGATGCTGGCTTAAAGCAAGAAGCTTGTCATCAAGCTGGGTGCCATTTTGATCATCAATCTGGACCCGAACTTTGACACCGCGATCGGCGGCTTTGAGTAATTGGGACAAGATCATATTGCCAATATAATCATCCTTCCAGATATAATATTGTAGATCCAGATGATATTTGGCTTTGTTAATCAGGTGCAGGCGTGCTGCCATACTCATAAAGCCATCATAGAGCGGCAAGAAAGCCGTTTTACCGCTATTGATCTGTTGTTTTGAAAGTTGATTGTCGATCCAGTGCGCAGGTCGAACCGGCGTGATTTTCGCTTCTTCAGCAGTGTTGGGAGCCAGTTCACAGCCAGAAAGCATGATGCTAAAAGTAAAAATGCTCAAACATACAAAGGGCGAAGGTTTAGTCATTGATGTTCCATTAATTATAGGATCTTTTATTCCTTATCTGATGATGTTAATAGTTGAATCTGCGAATAGAAAGAGGTTACTGTTAGTCATCTGTAAATCAGCAAAAAAAGACAGTTTTACATGAAATCACGTGCAGCAGTTGCGTTTGGTCCAGGCCAGCCATTAGAAATTGTAGAAGTGGATGTTGCTCCACCAAAAGCAGGTGAAGTACTGGTAAAAATTAGCCATACAGGCGTGTGTCATACCGATGCATTTACCTTGTCTAGTGAAGATCCTGAAGGTGTATTTCCTGCAATTTTGGGTCATGAAGGTGCGGGTGTGGTCGTTGAAGTAGGTGAAGGGGTCACCAGCCTGAAACCGGGCGATCACGTGATTCCGCTTTATACTGCTGAGTGTGGCGAATGCTTGTTCTGTAAATCAGGTAAGACCAACCTGTGTGTTGCTGTGCGTGCGACCCAGGGTAAAGGTGTCATGCCAGATGGTACGACCCGTTTCTCTTATAATGGCGAGCCGATCTATCACTATATGGGTTGTTCAACTTTTTCTGAATATACCGTGGTAGCTGAAGTTTCTCTGGCAAAAATTAATCCTGAAGCCAACCATGAGCATGTTTGCCTGCTTGGTTGTGGGGTGACTACCGGTATTGGTGCATAACACCGCTAAAGTTCAGGAAGGCGACAGTGTTGCAGTATTTGGTTTAGGTGGTATCGGTCTTGCTGTAGTACAAGGCGCACGTCAGGCCAAAGCCGGCCGTATCATTGTGATTGATACCAATCCGGATAAATTTGAACTGGCGAAACAGTTTGGTGCAACAGATTTCCTGAATCCAAAAGACTATGATCAGCCGATCCAGCAAGTGATCGTCGAAATGACTGGTTGGGGGGTAGACCATTCATTCGAATGTATCGGTAATGTAGATGTAATGCGTTCAGCACTAGAATGTGCGCATCGTGGCTGGGGTCAGTCGGTAATTATTGGTGTAGCCGGAGCAGGTAAAGAAATTTCAACCCGTCTATTCCAGTTAGTCACAGGTCGTAAATGGATGGGTACTGCTTTTGGTGGGGGGAAAGGTCGTTCACAATTACCGGGAATGGTAGAGCAATCCATGAAAGGTGAAATTCAGCTGGAACCTTTTGTGACTCATACCATGCCATTAGGTCAGATCAATGAAGCTTTTGACCTAATGCATGAAGGCAAGTCGATCCGTACAGTCATTCATTTTGACTAAGCTGTTTTAATCTAAAAAAGACCGGTATTAAACCGGTCTTTTTTATGCGGCTTTCACTTGATTCAGGATACATTAGTGCATGAAAGCCTCACAGAGAGTCACTGAAACAACACACGCCTGCTAATGTCATTACATGCCAGATGCTTATATTAAATAGGACGTATGAAAATACGTGATAAAACCATTTTAAAGAATAAGGATAAGCTCTATGTCGAATGATAATTTTGATCGTGATGTAATTAAGAATGCGCCTAAAGATGTCCGCGATGATTTAAATGCTGATCCAATTACGGGTGAACCTGGCGCACATCCTGTAGGTACAGGTGTAGGTGCTGCAGGTGGCGCAGCGGCAGGTGCAGCCATTGGTGCTGCAGGCGGTCCAGTCGGTGTCGCTGTTGGTGGTGTAGTCGGTGCTGTTGTTGGTGGTCTGGCAGGTAAAGGTGTAGGCGAAGCTATAAATCCAACAGAAGAGCAAGCTTACTGGCGTGATAATTCGATCAATACGCCATACTATTCAGATGCCCGTACTAGCTATAGCGATCTGGATTATGACCGTGATTATGATACGGCCTACCGAGTCGGTTATGAAAACCGTGGCAGCTATGATGCCCATACCCGTTTTGAAGACGTAGAACCTGATTTGAGACTGAAATGGGAACAAATGAAAGGCGAATCTCGTTTAAACTGGGAACAGGCTAAATTTGCAGTGCGTGATGCCTGGAATCGTGTTTCACGTTAATTTTTAATCTTTGGATTAAACTGAAGTTTCTTTGGTAAAATCTGCAATAGGTTTGTGGGTTTTACCAATTTTAGTGATACATCTCACGGTTTGATGAATTAATAAATAAAAGTAGAAAAGTTAATAAATATTTTTTTATATTTAATGCTTGTCAAATGATCACAGAGCGCGTATTTTAATTTCAGAATCACATTTTATGAAAGACATAACATGTTAAAGCAACCTATCATTTCAAACGCATATTTTTATTTCTGGCAGTTTAGCTAATTGCCTGAATGCGTTTGGGCAATGAAAAGGTTGCCCACCAGTTTATACCTGATCGGCAACCCTGATCAGGTTTTTTTATGCCTTTCATTTTTTACAATATTTTGGAGACAGCCATGACAAACTTTAACTATTCATACTTTAACAACTTTTATTGGTCTTATTTTAGTCAGCTAATGACACTCACAACACCTTCGATTAGACCCATAACGCTCAAATAAAAGTTTGGACTGATTGCCAGTCCCAGGATTAAAGTCATGAATACCCCAAATACATCACAACAACATCATGCTGAAAGCATTTTAATTTTACCTCAGCAGCTTAAGCAGCAATTGCCACTGTCTCCGCAATTAGCCAGCCAAGTCGCTGAACACCGTCAAACTATTCAAAATATATTAGAAGGCAAGGATCATCGTTTAATGGTGGTCACAGGCCCATGTTCCATTCATGATGAAGCTTCCGCGCTAGACTATGCAGAAAAATTAAAACAACTTCAGTCACAGCTATCTGATCAGATTTTCCTGGTGATGCGTGCTTATATCGAAAAACCACGGACTACGGTAGGCTGGAAAGGTTTCCTTTACGATCCAAATCTGGATGGTTCATCCAATATGCAATTGGGCTTGGAAAAATCCCGTGACTTATACCTCAAAATCATTGAAATGGGTCTGCCGATTGCCTCTGAAATCCTCAGCCCGATGGCAACTGCTTATTTCGATGACTTACTAGCTTGGGGTGCGATTGGAGCACGTACCAGCGAATCACAAATTCACCGTGAAATTTCCAGTCATATGCCATATAGCATTGGTTTCAAAAATGGTACTGATGGTTCGATCCAGATTGCTCTGGATGCCATTCAGTCTGCCTCTCATCCACATCAATTCCTGGGGATGAGCCAGTCTGGTTTACCATGCATTTTACACTCGCAAGGTAATCCTAAAGCACATTTGATTTTACGTGGCTCGAATAGCGGACCAAATTACCAATTGTCAGAAATTGAGAAAATCCGGGCCAAACATCAGATCGACTTACCGGCATTGGTGATTGACTGTAGTCATGGCAATAGCTCAAAAAATCCTATGCTGCAGCCTGAAGTATTGGAGCAGATCGTGGCAGAGCGCTTACAGACCAATGTTCGTGGCGTAATGCTAGAAAGTCATTTGGTAGATGGCAACCAGAAAATTTCTGAGCAAATGACTTATGGTCAATCTGTTACTGATGGATGTCTGGGCTGGGGAAAAACACGACAACTGTTACTGGAGGTGGCCAATACTTTAGCGATCAGTTGTCTGAAACGTAGTGCCTAAATTTAAAAACCACTTTCTCTGCTTGAGCAGCGGGGAAAGTGCTTTTTTGAATATCAGGAAGCAGTTATTTATAAATATAATTAACCTGTAATAGGTCACATAATTGTGACGATAATTTTCATCAAATTATTAAAATCTGTTTGTGTCCTTGTCTAACTCTAGACACAATAAAAACCAGTATATCTCTCTGAATATATAAATTTTTCAAATATTTAAATATCAAATCCGTTCACTTGGGGATCTCAATGTTTGCGCTAGAGCTTTTAGAAGAAGCACGAAAATTTATGCACCATATGCTAACCAAAGTGGTTGAATATGGCGGTTCAGATTTATTTATTACTGCAGATTTTCCACCAAGTATTAAACATCAAGGTTTGATGAAACCATTTGGACAGCAGACCCTGACCGCTGAGAAAACCAAGCTCTTTGCTTATAGCCTAATGAATGAAAAACAGCGCAATGAATTTGAAACCGAACTTGAGTGTAATTTTGCGATTACTGTTCCGGGTATTTCACGTTTCCGGGTCAATGTATTCCAGCAACAGTTGAATATCGGTATGGTGATTCGTACCATCACTGCGGAAATCCCAAATTTCCAGAAGTTAAAACTGCCTGAATCGCTGAAACATGTGATTATGGAAAAACGTGGTCTAGTCTTGGTGGTCGGTGGAACCGGTTCGGGTAAATCAACTTCACTGGCAGCGATGATTGACTATCGGAATGAAAACTCGGCTGGATATATCATCACGGTAGAAGATCCGGTGGAATATGTACACAAGCATAAAAAATCCATGATTACCCATCGTGAAGTCGGGGTAGATAGCCATTCTTGGCAAAATGCTTTAAAAAATACCTTACGTCAGGCACCCGATGTGATTTTGATCGGGGAAATCCGCGATACAGAAACTATGGAACATGCGATTGCTTTTGCTGAAACTGGGCATCTTTGTTTAGGTACGTTGCATTCCAATAATGCCAACCAGACTTTAGACCGGATTATTAACTTCTTCCCAGAAGAACGTCGCAATCAGTTGTTGATGGATTTGTCCTCCAATATGAAGGCTATTATTTCACAGCGTTTGGTTCGGACTCAGGATGGCAAGGGACGTCGAGCAGCCATTGAAATCATGTTAAATACACCGCTCATTTCAGACTTGATTTTGAAAGGAGAGTTTCATGAGTTGAAAGCGATTATGGCAAAATCACGGGAATTGGGAATGCAGACCTTTGATCAGGCTTTATTTGAACTCTATAACCAAGGCGAAATTTCTTATGAAGAAGCATTACGTAATGCCGATTCAACCAATGAATTACGTTTACAGATCAAATTAAAAAGTAATCGTCAAGACAATGCTCCGGCTGGGCAAGCCACCCAATTTTCCATGATTACAGAACCGAAAACAACTGATAAAGATGCAGAAGATCATTCGGAAACGGAATAAAAAATTCTAATTTTCTATTAGATAAAACAAAAAAATCAGCCCTCAGGCTGATTTTTTTATCCAAAATCAAAATTAAAGCCCGGCTTCATACTCTGTATTTGAAAGTAGTTTTTCAACATCTGCGATATTATCTGGCTTAATTTTATAGATCCAGCCTTTGCCGTATGGATCATCATTAATGAAATCTGGATCATCTTCAAGATCAGGATTGATTTCAACCACTACACCAGACACTGGTGCATGAATATCGGAAGCTGTTTTTACTGATTCAACCACGCCAGCTTGTTCGCCCGCAGTAATATGTGAATCAAGATCTGGTGCTTCTACATAGACTAAATCGCCTAACGCATCCTGTGCATGGTCGGAAATACCGGTCACAACAAGATCACCCTCAATGCGCACCCATTCATGTGTACTTGCGTACTTTAATTCTGCAGGATGATTCATTGATAACTCCTTAAAAATCTTAAGATCATTTTTGACATGTTTTATACATTCTTTTTAAGCAAAACAAAAGGCTTATATTTCCTTATAAATAAGGATCTTTGCGCCAGTTGCTCGGGCTGCGACCACTCCAGCGTTTAAATGCCCTGCTAAAATTGGCGACATCACTATAGCCCAGTTCATCGGCAATCTGTTCCAGAGTGAAATCTGTCCGGGATAATAACGAGGTGGCATGCCGGTAACGCACTTCATCGACCAGGGTAGAAAAGGAGGTGCCTTCGGCGGCGAGTTGACGTTTTAAGGTGCGGTCAGACATGTGCAAGCGATCCGCCACACTTTCAATACTGAGATAGTGTTGCTCAGCATGGGTCAATATATCCCGGACACGCATGGCAATCCGATGCCGTTCACCCAAGGCAGAAAGTTCCGTTTCACACTGGTTAATCGCAATCTGGCTGGCAATCGGATCGGCATGCACCAGCTTGTTCATCAGGTAGCTTTTATCAAAGCTCAGAATTAAATGCGGTTGTTCAAAACGGAACTGATGGGTGGGGAACTTCGCCATAAAGCGTTCAAAATCTTCCGGCTTTTTGAAATCGAAGTCGATTTCTCCTGTCGCATCAGTAACGCCTGTAATCGCTTTGGCCATACTGATCAGACCGATCATCAAGGCAATGGAAATTTCGGTGCGCAGAGGTTCAAGCTGAATATCGGTTTGCAACTGTACCGTGGCTTTGGCACCAAAAGTCGAGAAAAATAGTTGCAGGAAGGGTAAACGGAGTTGAATAAATCGGTTCGCCAGTACCAGCGCATCGGTAATATTATTCGCCGTCATAATGGCATAGCCAATAAAGCCATGAATCGAGATCCGCATCTGTGTGCCAAGATGATAACCTAAGGTCGGCTCTCCGGTCAGTTTCAGGGCATATTTGACCAGTTCATTGGCGACAGGAGTTGGAATACGAAAATCAGGATCTGCCAACTGTTCACTAGTCAGGCCAAAAGGTTGGAAAAGCGACTCATTATTATAACCCCAGCGGGAAATGACATCGAGAAGCAGGAGACCGTAAACACCTGGAATTCCTTGGTCTTGGCGTGGAGCAATTGTTTTCATGCGCGATCCGTTGCACTCATTCAAATTTTTTTATTTATAAATAGATATTGGCATGAAGCCGCCAAATTTTTCATTAAAATTGTTGGACAAAATTTTGGCGATTGTGACTCTGCCACTGGCAGATTAGCCTGAATTCAGCATTAAAATCAATTTAAACCACATAATTTTATTGATGAAATTAAAATTATTTTATTGAACCGGTCACATCTCTGCATTGGCTGGCTCAGGGCAAGAAGATTGTCTAAGCATTGAATAGGGCTTCATCAGAGTGCTTTCAGAACTGGAGAGTTATGTCATTTCATTAAAATACCAGATAGATGGCAACTTGCTGTTCATCTGTAGAGAAAATTTTAAAAAGAAAGGTCTGGGCAAAGTTTTCTTTTGTCCCAGACCGGTTCAGTATTGAAGACAATCAAATCGTCAACGGTTTAATCGTCTTGCTGATTTTGTATTAATCAAGATTTTTCGATGCTTTGACCTGTTGCTGAATCAACATGCCGCCCGTTTGACGCTGCCAAAGCTGGGCATAGATGCCATTCAATGCTACCAGTTCATCATGCGTGCCTTGTTCGGCAATTCGACCCTGATCCAGCACAATCAGACGATCCATCTGGGCAATGGTAGACAGGCGATGAGCAATGGCAATCACGGTTTTACCCTGCATCAAGTCGTCCAGACTGTTTTGAATTGCTGCTTCGACTTCAGAATCCAGCGCACTGGTCGCTTCATCCAGAATCAGAATCGGCGCATCTTTCAGGAATACACGTGCAATTGCAATTCGCTGACGCTGTCCGCCGGAAAGTTTCACGCCACGTTCACCGACATAGGCTTCATAGCCTTTTTTGCCACGCAAATCCGTCAGATTAGGAATAAATTCTTCTGCTTTGGCTTTACGCACAGCTTCAAACATTTCTTTATCAGTCGCATCTGGACGACCATATTTAATGTTTTCCGCGACAGTGCGATGTAGCAGTGAAGTATCTTGAGTCACTAATGCAATATTCTTGCGCAAACTGTCCTGAGTCACATCGTCAATATCCTGACCATCAATCAAGATACGACCCTGGTTAATATGATAAAAATGCAGCAACAGTTGAATCAGGGTAGATTTCCCTGCACCTGAACGGCCGACAATACCAATTTTTTCACCTGGGCGAATGGTCAGATTAAACTGATCAATCACGTTTTTATCATTATAGGCAAAGCTGACATTTTCGAATTTAATTTCACCGTGATTGAGCTGTAGCTCTTTGGCACCCGGTTTATCTTCAATGGCAATTTTGCGGCCTAAAGTTTTCATACCATCCTGAATGGTACCGACATTTTCAAACAGGGCAGAGGTCTGCCACATCATAAATTCGGCAATACTGTTCAGTTTCAGTACCATTGCTGTAGTTGCAGCAATAATTCCCAGCTCGGCCTGACCTTCCATCCACAGCCAGATCGCGGTACCCAGTACGCCGCCATATAACACTACACTCAGCAGTAAAATACTGATTTCGTATTGAGCACCCAGACGCATCTGTTTATATACCGTGACCATAAATTCCTGCATCGAAGTCTTGGCATACTGGCTTTCACGACCGGCATGAGCAAACAGCTTCACGGTCTGGATATTGGTATAGGCATCTGTGATACGACCAGTCATAACAGCACGGGCATCCGCCTGAGCATTGGAAATTTTGCTCAAACGCGGAATGAAATAACACGCGGCACAGATAAACAAGGCTAGCCAGACCATTAGTGGAATGATCAGCAAGGGTGAAATTGCACCTAAAACAATATTGATGGTGATGAAATAAATCAACACATAAGCCAGCATGTCACCCAGAATGACCCAGAATTCGCGTACTGCCAGAGCGGTTTGCATGACTTTGGCCGATAATCGTCCGGCAAAATCGTTGTGGAAAAAATCCAGGCTTTGTTTCATCAGCAGATTATGAAAGCGCCAGCGTAAACGCATCGGGAAGTTGCTATACAGAATCTGATGCTTAATCAGGGATTGTGCGCTGGCAAAGAAAATATTGGCCAGCAGAACAATACTCAGCAAGGTTAAATTGCTGGCATGCTGTTCCAAAAAAGTATCGGGCTGGCTTTTACTGAGCCAGTTCACCAGCTCACCAATTTTTGAATACAGGAAAGCTTCGAAGCTGGCAGCACCGGCGGTACATAGCACCAGAATCAGTAAATAACGGCGAACTCCATAGGCTGCCTGCCAGACAAATGGAAAAAACTTGGTTGGTAAAGTTTGGTTCAGATTTTTGGTGGGATAGGGGTCAACCAGTCTTTCAAGCCATCGAAACATTATCGTACTCTTATCATGCATTTTGCTTTTCGGGAATTATAAAGGATTCTGTTTTTTTAAGCCCGTAATTGGGTGAAATTGCCACAAAATGATTCACTCAATTAAAACTTAGATTATAAAAATTAAACTAAAGCCAGATTTATGCCAGTCAGGATTTAAACATCTCATGAAATAAAAAAGCCTGAAATGCAGTAGCATGTCAGGCTTGAGATTGGATGACTTGTGTTTAAGTAATAATGGAAGATGGTTGAGTAAATGCTTCCTTTAAATCAAGACCTGAAGGCGCTTGATAGACCTTTAATCCAAATTCCGGAATAATCGCCAGCAGATGATCCATGATATCCGACTGGATATTTTCATACTCCACCCAGGCGGTGGTATTAGTAAAGGCATAAATCTCTAATGGTAAACCCTCACTGGTTGGCTGCAATTGGCGCACCATCAGGGAATGATTTTTACTAATGCCCGAATGTTGTTGCAGATAAAACTCTACATAGGCACGGAAAGTTCCCAGATTGGTGAGACGGCGCTGGTTATATTGCGAATGATGACTCAGTTGCAGGTTAAATTGTTCCAGTTCCTCTGATTTGGTATTCAGGTACTGGTCGAGCAAAATAAAATTTTTCAGCTTATTCTGTTCTTCAGCCGACATAAAATGCACGCTGCTTTGATCAATATGAATCGAGCGCTTGATCCGGCGCGCACCGGCTTCCTGCATGCCACGCCAGTTTTTAAAGGTATCCGTCACCAGTTTATTGGTCGGAATCGTGGTCACCGTTTTATCAAAGTTCTGTACCGTAATGGTATGTAATGACATATCAATGACATCGCCGTCCGCATTCAGCGAGGGCATTTCGATCCAGTCGCCAATCCGCACCATGTCATAAGATGAAATCTGCACTGACGCCACCAGTGACAAAATGGTATTTTGAAAGACCAGCATCAACACCGCGGCCATGGCACCGAAGCCAGCCAGCAAGGTAAAGACATCCTTTTTCAGGAAAGTGCCGAGAATCATCAGGCCACAGACAATAAAGATAATCAGCTTGACCAGCTGCAAATAACCTTTAATCGGTTTGTTACGTGACTTGGGATTACGCTGATAGACCAGGTTAAAAATATTCAGTAATTCACCAAGAGCCAGGGCAATCGTCAGGAAGATAAAAGCCTGTGCACCCATTTGCACAAAGGACTCAACCTTGTCAGATAAATGCGGTACCGTGGTAATCCCGTTCATGATCACCACTGCCGGAACAATATTGGCAATCCGGCGAATTACGCTATGCTCAGCAAAAATCTGATTATTGGCAAAAGGCATTCTGGAAATCAGTTGACGTATTCCGCGTACCACAATCTGTTTGGCAAATAGATTGGCAAGAATCGCCAGTAAAATCACAATACTCAGTGAAGATAGCATTTCCAGCCATGGGTACTGATTTGCCCATTCTTGAATATTCCGAATAAAATTAAACTGTTCCAAACGATCTTTCTCTTCAATCAAAAATTTAGATCAAGTTTATAGTTTTGGATCAGATTTTTTAATATTGGATAACTTTTTAAAACATATCTATTGGTGCAAATCGTTCAATAAAAGTGCCTACAAATAAAAAACCGGCGACTTAGCCGGTTTATGATCTTCGATATTTCAGTAATGATATCGCGATGCTTACCACATCAAGTCATCAGGAATAACATAAGCTGCATATGGATCTTCTTCATCGGTGGTTTCTTCATTTTTCTCTGAATTATTCACAATGATAAAGCCCTGCATTTTCGCATTGATACGCTCTGCCAGAGCTTTAGGCAAGAAAGCATAGCTGTCATTTTCACGTGCAATCACCAGACTGCCTGCCACCAGTGCATTATAGATCTGCTGGTTTAAATAGACCTTTTTGATTTTGCTGTCATCAATAAACTGATAGACCGCATCGCCGTCAGTATCACGGATTTTGTGCTGATTAATCATTTGCATGATTGCGGCTTTGAGTTCTTTTTCCTGCAAAGCTGCTTTTTTCTCTTGCTCAATCGCCTGATCTTTAGCCATTTTTTGCTGTTTGTCTTGTTCAATCTTGGCCTTGATTTCAGCCTCGGTACCGTCACCGGTGCGTTTTTCATGCACAGTCTGTTTAGACAGTTTTTTGGCTTTTTTATTATCGACCAATCCTGCCTTTAACAATTGTGCCTGCAATGCATTTTTAACCATGAGAATGTCCAGATATTAGTCGTGTTGATGTCGATAACGTAAATAAATCACCCAATACGTGAGACTGAGAACCAGACTCAGCACTGCCGGGATGAGGAATGCATTTAATTTTAAATAAGGATATAGCCAGCTGGCAAGAATGCCACCGCTTAAAAAACCGAGCAAAATAAGCAAATGCAGAACCACGCGTCGTGATTCCACCTCTAAACCGCGCAAACGGTAGCCCATCGCCAAGCCGAGGTCGGTCAGTACGCCAGATAAATGCGTGGTGCGAATGATGGCACCTTTATAATGGCTGACCATGGCATTTTGCACCCCCATGGCAACACAGGCCCATAACAAGGCGTAGCGCGGGAAATAGGGCAACAATAACCAGCAGATCAAAATAAAAATAGCCACCAGACTTAAAGGGTAACCATAAAGTTGCCCTAGGCGAAAGTGACTATTTCCAAGAATGAGCCCGCTATAGGATGAACCAATGACATAGCAGAGTGTGACCAAAAAGAGATACAACATCTGTTCTGGTTGCCAGTTCAGCAGGGCCATGGCCAGCATGCTGACATTGCCGGTCATATGTGAAACAGACTGGTGCAGTACCGTCACCAGACCCAGGACGTTAATCATGCCGGCATTGACCGCAAGAAAAAACGCCCCTAATTGTACCCAGGTAGGTAAACGCTGTAATGGCATAACAACATCATTGGCTAAACATATTGATTAATCAATATAAAATCAATTTGATGCGCGGTCTACTGCTGCAGTAAATAAAACATCAGTCGATGAGTTTAGCGCGGTTTCAGTAGAATCCTGCAATACGCTGATGACCATACCAATGGCGACCACTTGCATGGCGATATCCGAAGAAATACCAAACAGGCCACATGCAACTGGAATCAATAGTAATGAACCGCCTGCAACACCTGAAGCGCCACATGCCGAAACGGTTGCCACCACAGAAAGAATGAGCATAGTGCTGAAATCGACGCTAATCCCCAAAGTATTTACAGCCGCCAATGACAATACAGTAATGGTCACAGAAGCACCTGCCATGTTGATCGTAGCACCCAAAGGAATTGCGATACTTGAAGTTGATTCCTTGACGCCCAGACGTTTTGCCAAGTCCAGATTGACTGGAATATTGGCTGCCGAACTACGGGTAAAGAAAGCGGTAATGCCACTTTCGCGCAAGCAAGTGAATACCAGTGGATACGGGTTGTTGCGTGTCATTAAGGCAACCAGAAGCGGATTAATTACCAGTGCAACGAAAACCATCGTTCCGAGCAACACAGCAAGTAAATGTACGTAACTGGTCAGCGTATCCAGACCAGATTCAGCAAAAGTCACTGCAACCAGACCAAAAATACCCAAAGGTGCAAAGCTGATCACTAAACGAATCACATAGTTCACTGCAAAGGCTGCATCATTCAAAAGCGTCTTGGTGCTATCCGATGCATGACGGAAAGCGATGCCTAATGCCACTGACCAAGCCAGGATGCCAATAAAGTTTGCTTCAGCAATTGCAACAACCGGGTTGGCGACAAAGCTGAGCAGCAAATTCTTCAGGATTTCTACCAAACTGCCAGGAGGCTGCAAGTCAGCCTGTGCAGCAATATCCAGGAACAGCGTACTTGGAAATAAGATGCTCGACACCACAGCGCTCAGTGCAGCAAGGAACATACCGACCGCATACATCAGCATAATCGGCTTGATGGCGGCGTTAGATTGGCCCACTTTAAAATTCGCGATAGAAGCTAAAACTAAAATGAAAACCAGAATCGGTGCAACAGACTTCAAGGCTTTAATAAACAGGTCGCCCAATAGGCTTAATGAGGGAGTAGCTTCGGGAAATACCACAGCCACACCCACACCTAAAATAATGGCGATGATGATTCGAGAGACTAAGCTCATGCGCATAAGGGCAGAAAACATAAGGTTGCCTTGTGAAAATTACGAGGGCTAAATTTGGGAAAAAGTTGCGCTATTTTATACTTAATTTAAACAAGGCTTAAAATATATTTTCATATTAAAAACAAGATATTGATATTATTGATATATTCAAAAATTAACGGGTTTAAAACATTGCTTATATTGAAGAAAAACTTCTTACAATGATGAATAAATCAGCATATTTAAAATTGTATTCATGAAATAAATATCAAAGTTAAATAGATAAATTCAAATTATATTTGAAAATTCAAAAAATATTGGAGCTATGACCGGTTTGAATCTCCGGCCATAAGTTCCAGTATCTGTTGTCTTAAATTGTATAATCTTTATGCTGCTCAAAGATCTCTGGCGCCAGGTCCTGAATCGCCTGAAAATGGGTCAGATAAATCCGACCGCTCAGATGCGTCATCAATTTAGAAGCTTGCAGCTTGTCCATGACCGGACCTTTAACTTCGGCAAAATGCAGGCGAATATCCAGTTTGGCCAGTTCTGCATTTAAATCTTCCAGCATTTCCAGGGCACTCAGATCAATCGCACTGATGCTGGAACAGTTGATAATCACATGTTGTAGCTGGTCATTCAGGCTGATCTCATTGATCAGATAACCTTTAAAGCTATTGGCATTCAGAAACGTCAGATTCTCATCAATCCGCAGTGACAGCACCCGATCGGAGGTACTGACCTGATGCCGCTGAATATTTCGAAAATGCTGGGTACCTTCGACCAGACCGACGACCGCAATATGCGGTCGGCTGATTCGCCATAACATCAGCACAAAGGTCGAGACGATCCCAATAATCAAGCCGGTCGAAATATCAATCAGGACCACGCCGAGAAAAGTAATCCACATGGCAAGGCCATCTGCCTTGGAATAGCGCCAGGCATCAAAAAATGGCTGGAAATTAACCAGCTTCCAGATAGAAACAATAATCGTCGCGGCCAGAATGGTCAGCGGCAGATCTTCAAAAAATCCGGTAAAGAACAGGCTCACGAAAATAATCAGAATCGAGGATAAAACACCGGCCATAGGTGATTTAGCACCGGCATCCGCATTCACCACCGTCCGCGACAGGCTGCCCGTCACAGGAAAAGCTGAACTTACGCCTGCACTGATATTGGCCAGACCGAGCGCGATCAGTTCCTGATTACTGTTTAAATGACTGCGTTGCTGTAAGGCCGTAGCTTGAGCAATCGACAAGGATTCCACAAAACTGATCATGGCGATCATGCTGGCACCAGGTAACAAGGTCATCACCAGTTCCCAGTTCCAGTGAGGAAAGGACAAGGGCGGGAAACCGGATGGGATTGCACCGACGGTTTTAATGCCCTGAAGCTTTAAATCCAGAAAGACAATCGCCGCAATCCCGAGGCATACCAGAATCAGGGGCACCGCACGGACTAAAAAATCTGTAGAACCGATCCGGCTTTGTACCGCCTGAGATTTTAATAACTTGGGCAGATAGATCAACAGACCGATAGAGAGCAGGCCGAAAATCAGACTCGGCACGTGCAGCAGCGGAAAATATTGCAGCAAACTGCTGGCAAACTCCGGAATGTTATTGGCTTTTAAGGGAAGATCGACCAAAAACTTTAATTGCCCAAAAGCAATCAATAAGGCAGAGGCAATAATAAAGCTTTGGATCACTGGATGACTGATCAACTGGATCAGAAAACCAAAACGAAATAATCCCAAAAGCAGGGAAATAATCCCGACCATCAGTGCCAATAAGGTCGCAGCTTCGATATAGACCGGTGAGCCGACTTCAAAAAGTGGATTGAGCGTAGCAAAAGTCATCATGGAAATGATGGCCACCGGGCCAATCGATAAAGTCGAACTCCCACCAAGCAGCGCATAAATGATCATCGGCAGGATACTGGCATATAAGCCCATGATCGGCGGCAATCCTGCCAGCATGGCATAGGCCATCCCTTGAGGCACCAGCATTGCCACCACAATCAGGGCGGCCAGCACATCGGACTTAAATTTGACCGGCGTATAGTGGCTTAACCATGCCCAGGCAGGCAGTTTATGCAGAAGTTTAGACTTGGAATTTGGCATAAAAAGGTCTAAATCACAAATATAGATATATTATGCACAAATTCTGCTAAGAAGTCTTAGCTGATCTAGATTCTTGATGATTCATATAAAATGAATCATCTGGGCCAGTCACGTATCATTTCAAAAACCCTATTTTAAAGTTTTATGATCTTGATTGAATGGTGTAGAACGATATCAATAAGAGTTTAAAGAAACTCATCTTGATGACTGAAAAAAGAAAGATTCGTTATTTAGCTGAATTGCCGCAATACAATTGATAAAGGGTGTTTAAGACCACAATTAAATTTTGATCTTTAATTGAATAATAAATCTGTTTGCCGTCGCGTCGGGTATCTACCACATCGCTTTTACGCAGCATCATGAGCTGTTGGGAAAGAGTCGGCTGTTTAATCTCAGTTATTTCCTCAATTTCTGAAACATTCAGTTCCGCTTGAGACAGATGGCATAAAATAAGAAGACGGTCGGTATTGGCCAGAGATTTTAAAATGCCGACGACTTGTTCTGCTGAATCGCGCATAGTCGTGATTTCAAAATCGGTTTTCATTCAATATGTCCATTATAAAGTTACAGCCCGCTAATTATACGGGTCTTAGCCCGTAATACCTTGCTAAAAACAGTTAAGTTTTATGGTTTTTAATGAATTGAATTATCAATTAAAATTATATTTTAAATATTGATAGATAAGATAAATTTATTGCATAGTGCAGAAAGTATTTTAGTTCACATTCGTGCAATCAAGTGCAAGTTTCATCAAACATCTACAAAGCAAAAAAATGCTTGTATGATGTTTAAGCGACTTGAACCAATAACATCAGGGATATCATCATGAGTACAGATTCAGCTTTTCCAACACCTAATAATTTAGGTATAGCGGTTTATAGTAATAATGCAGACGCGATTGGAAATACACCGCTTGTTCGTATTAATCGTGTGATTTCCGCTCCGGCCACGGTACTTGCGAAAATTGAAAGCCGTAATCCGGCATTTTCAGTCAAGTGTCGTATTGGTGTCGCGTTGATTAATGATGCTGAAAAATCTGGCAAACTCAAACCCGGTATGCATATTGTCGAGCCAACCAGCGGCAATACCGGGATTGCATTGGCTTTTGTTGCCGCGGCCAAAGGTTATGACATTACTTTGACCATGCCTTCAAGCATGAGTATTGAACGCCGTAAGGTGGTGAAAGCATTGGGTGCCAATCTGGTTTTGACTGATCCGGCCAAAGGTATGAAGGGCGCGATTGAAGAGGCAGAACGTTTGCTGAATGAGAACCCTGAACAATATTTCCTGCCACAACAGTTTGAAAATCCGGCCAACCCTAAAATTCATGAAGAAACCACGGGCCCAGAAATCTGGGAAGCGACTGCGGGCAATGTCGATATTCTGGTCGCAGGTGTCGGAACGGGTGGAACCATTACCGGTATTTCACGCTACTTTGAAAAAGTGAAAAACAAGCCTTTATATTCTGTGGCGGTGGAACCTGCTGAGTCTGCAATTATTGGTCAGGCCAAACGCGGTGAAGACATTACACCTGGACCACATAAAATTCAGGGGATCGGTGCCAACTTCATTCCAGGCAATTTGGACCTAGACCTCGTTGATGAAGTGATTGCCATTCATAGTGCAGATGCAGTCGAGTGGGCACGTAAAACAGCAGCTCAGGAAGGTATCCTGGTCGGTATTTCAAGTGGCGCGGCTATGGCAGCAGCAGCCCAATTGGCGGCTCGCCCTGAAAATGCCGGTAAAAATATTGTGGTGATTTTGCCAGATGGTGGTGAACGTTACCTGTCTTCGATCCTGTTTGAAGATATTTCTGCTGAATAACATTGATGCATTTTATATTTTAAACACTGTTAGACAAGCCCGAAGTCATCTTCGGGCTTTTTATTGGGTAGTTTTAAATCGCAGCAGGACGCTGCATTATTTTTAAAATAGTCAGATGAAGGACTTGACCTTACCATGATGGGAATGTTTAAGCTATAACATCAACAGTGAGTTGAGGCATGGAGATGGGCATGGTAGAACAAGACAGCAACCGCTTATATGAGCAGCAGGTGCAGATTGGCGGTATGACCTGTGCCTCCTGTGTCGCTCGGGTGGAAAAAGCCTTGAAAAAAATTGAAGGTGTGGTCGAGGCATCTGTCAACCTGTCGACTGAAAAAGCTTTTATTAAAAGCCAGCAGCCGATTGCTGCCGCTGCGCTGGTTCAAGCAATTGAAAAATCCGGTTTCGATGTACCGACGCAACAGTTTGATTTGAACATTGAAGGGATGACCTGTGCATCCTGTGTGGCTCGCGTAGAAAAAGCCCTAAAAAAAGTGGAAGGCGTGTTGGATGCACAAGTGAATCTGGCCACTGAAAAGGCGCATGTGAGTGCGATCAATTCTGTGCCATTGTCCAAGCTGACTCAAGCCGTGCAAAAAGCCGGTTTTGATATTCAGAGCGATCGCATTGAACTGGCTATTGAAGGCATGACTTGCGCTTCATGTGTGGCACGTGTGGAAAAAGCTTTATTGAAAGTAGAAGGTGTCAGCGAAGCACAGGTCAATCTGGCCACCGAAACGGCCTGGGTGAAAGCCTTACATTCCCAGATTCCGGCCTTGATTGCTGCTGTGGAGAAAGCCGGTTATCAGGCTACAGTAAAATCCGGTACGGATATGTCGGCAGATAGTCATGGTGCTTTTCAGGAAAAGAAAGCCAATGAAACGGCACAACTGAAACGAGATTTATGGCTTGCAGTCATTCTGACAGCGCCTGTATTTATTCTGGAAATGGGCTCGCATCTGATTCCGGCATTTCATCATTTTATTGCCCATACGCTGGGAACCCAGAACAGCTGGTATCTGCAGTTTGTACTGACCACTTTGGTGCTGATTATTCCGGGACGGCGTTTTTATCAGCATGGTATTCCAGCTTTATTACGTCTGGCACCAGATATGAATTCTCTGGTCGCAGTCGGAACCATTGCAGCTTACGGATTTTCCTGTATTGCGACCTTTTTTCCACAGCTGTTACCGCAGTCCACCGTGCATGTGTACTTTGAAGCGGCCGCCGTTATTGTCGCGCTGATTTTACTGGGGCGTTATCTGGAAGCTAAAGCCAAAGGTAAAACCTCGGAAGCGATTCAGTATCTGGTCGGTTTGCAGCCGAAAACAGCCCGAGTGCAACAAAATAATCACTGGGTTGATCTGGCAATTGCCGATGTACAACAAGGCATGCTGATTGAAATCCGCCCGGGTGAAAAAGTCGCCGTCGATGGTGAAGTGGTTGCCGGGCAAAGTTATATCGATGAAGCGATGATTAGCGGTGAGCCTTTACCTGTGGCCAAACAGGCTGGTGATCAGGTTGTCGGCGGTACGGTAAACCAGAACGGAACCTTGCAAATCAAGGCTACTGCGGTCGGCCAGGATTCGGTACTGGCGCAGATTATTCAGATGGTGGAACAGGCACAAGGTTCAAAATTACCGATTCAGGCCGTGGTTGATAAAGTGACTTTATGGTTTGTGCCGGCTGTTATGGCGCTAGCGGCCTTGACCTTTATGGTCTGGTTCCTGTTTGGGCCTGAGCCGAATCTGACCTACGCCTTGGTAAATGCAGTCGCCGTACTGATTATTGCCTGTCCATGTGCGATGGGACTGGCGACTCCTACCTCAATTATGGTCGGAACTGGACGTGCAGCAGAACTGGGCGTGCTATTCCGTAAGGGTGAAGCTTTACAGTTGCTGCAACAAACCAAAGTCGTCGCGCTGGATAAAACCGGAACCTTAACTGAGGGAAAACCGCTGCTGACCGACTTTGAAGTCACTGCAGATTTTAATCAGCAGACCGTATTACAGCTCGTCGCTTCAGTGGAGGCCAAGTCAGAACATCCGATTGCCCACGCCATTGTTCAGGCTGCTCGTGAGCAAGAACTGCAACTGAGTAAAGTGACCGATTTTGATTCGATCACTGGTGCAGGGGTAAAAGCACAGGTTGCTGGTCAGCAGCTGCATATCGGTGCAGAACGTCTGATGCAGGACTTGGGCTTAAATGTCGATCTGTTTAGAGCTACTGCACAAAAGCTCGGTGATCAGGGCCGCAGTCCTTTATATGTAGCGATTAATCAAAAGCTGGCTGCGATTATTGCTGTCGCTGACCCGATTAAACCGACTACTTATAGCGCGATTCAGGCCTTGCATGACCAAGGCCTTAAAGTAGCGATGATTACGGGTGATAATCAGCATACTGCGCAGGCGATTGCCAAACAGCTGAAAATCGATCAGGTGATTGCGGAAGTCTTGCCGCATGAAAAAGTCGATGCCGTACGACAACTCCAGCAGCAATACGGCGTGCTCACTTTTGTCGGGGATGGAATCAATGATGCGCCGGCACTGGCACAGGCCGATGTCGGTATGGCGATTGGTACCGGCACTGATGTCGCGATTGAAGCAGCCGATGTGGTGTTGATGTCAGGCAATTTACAGCATGTGGCGACAGGCATCGGCTTGAGTCAGGCGACCATGCGCAATATCAAACAGAACCTGTTTTGGGCCTTTGTTTACAATATTGCGTTAATTCCGATTGCCGCAGGTGTACTGTATCCGTTTTGGGGCATTCTGTTATCACCAATGTTTGCCGCAGGCGCGATGGCACTATCCTCTGTGTTTGTGGTTAGTAATGCCTTGAGATTAAAAGCTTATCAACCGGTGCAGTTTAAGGAGTCAGTATGATGAATATTGGTCAGGCCGCAAAACGGTCCGGCATCTCTGCAAAAATGATCCGATATTATGAAGAAATCGGCTTGTTGCCGGCTCCGAAACGCAGTGATACAGGTTATCGGGTTTATAGTGACGCGGACATTAGAACCTTAAGTTTTATCCAGCATGCACGTGAACTGGGCTTTTCTTCAGAGCAGATGAAAGAATTACTCGGCCTGTGGCTGAACAGCTCACGCCAAAGTAGTGAGGTCAAACAGTTGGCACAAAAACATATCCAGTTTTTACAACAGAAAATTGCCGATATGCAGCATATGCTATTAATTTTACAGCAATCGGTTGAGCAGTGTGCCGGCAATGAACAGTCCGATTGCCAGATTTTAAAACAGATTGAACAGGGTATCATTCCTGAGCAGCACTGACCTGATCTTCAATTAAATTTAGGTTAAATATAGTCTGCTGAATCCTATAAACTTTAAACCGATCCTATGGAGCTAAACATGAAATTCCGTATTGAAAATATGACTTGTGGTGGCTGCGCGCGCAGTGTCACGGCTACGATTAAAGATCTGGATGAAAATGCCACTGTGAATATTGATGTGGCGACTAAGCTAGTTGAAGTTGAATCGACAGTCAGTGAGTCTGAGATTGTGGCAGCTTTAACCGAAGATGGTTTCCCGCCTGTGGCAGCCTGATCGTTGTCGTGTTAGATCACTCTTAATGATCATATGAAATCATACAGCCAAATAAAAAATGCCTGATTGAATCAGGCATTTTTTATTCTAGTGATCATACCGATGAGATTTTATCTGGCGTCATCAGCGCCTGATTAATATACAGCTTAATCAAACGTTCGCGTGATCCAATCGCTTTTTGGTAATTGGTCGAATTTAATAACAGCGAAGCGCCATAGGTGACTGTCCAGATATACGATAAATAATCGCGAATCGACATGGCACTTTCTAAAGCCACCAGATAATCATGGGTGATGTCTTTAATCCGGATAATTCGTTCTTCACGAATACGATAAAGCTCCTGAAATAACTCTTTCAGATTTTTTTCGTTATTGGTTAAACGCTCTTCAATGACATGCAACAGGATGGTTCGGTTTGAATTGAGCATGTGATAGAGCATATATTGTGAAACATAATTTTTAATATCGTTATTATGCTTTTTTGATATTTCTAGAATTCTTTTTTCATTCAGAATAATCAGTTCTAAATATAACTGGTTCTTGCTTTTAAAATGTTTGTAGATGGTTCCTTTTGCGATGTCCAGTTCACTGGCCAGCTCACTCAGGGTAATGTCCTGATTATTATCCAGTAGCAGGCTTTCCGCCATGCTCAGGATCTTCTCTTTACGAAGAAGGAAGTTCTGCTGTCTTACAGTCGTCATCTTCTTGGTCCATACTTTTCGAAAAAGAACCTTTCAAGAATATGCAATTTTGCACGCGATGGCTATAAAACTAAGGTCGTGATATTTATCTCATTTTGTATATTTATGCAGCAACTGCTGACAAATAAAAATAGCGATGCTGAGCAGACAGAAATATTGTCAAGAAAACTGAACCCTAGAGATCAACTTTGCTAAATAAAATTCCATTTTCAGTATAATTATTTTATTGTTTCAGCGCACGAAGCTAGATTCTTTGACTGTTTTAAGCCCATATTCATCAGGGTTTAGTACGGAAAGTAGATCAATATTAAGCTGGCATATTCAGTCACTCATACTGAACATGAAGACGTGATTTTCAATGCAACTTTATGAATCTAGATATAGATTTAACACTGCAGGAATTGGATATCACGATTTTAAAATGGCCTGTCTGGATTCTAATGAAAATTAGAAAATATTTGGCAACAGGATTGAGTATCACCCTTTAAGGAATTTAAAAATGCCGATTTATAATGCGCCGCTAAAAGACATGGAATTTATTTTAAATGACGTATTCCATGCGGAACAATTTTGGCAAGGTAATGAAAATTTTGCACATTTAGATATGGCGACGGCAAATGCAATTCTGGAAGAGATGGCCAAATTTTCCAAGAATGTTATTCTTGACCTGAATCGTCCTGCTGATGAAGAAGGTGGTGCTCAGTTTAAAAACGGTGAGGTGACTACGCCGGCTGGTTTCAAGGAAGCCTTTAAACAGTTTGCAGAAGGTGGCTGGGTAGGCTTGGGTGCTCCTGAAGAATGGGGTGGGCAAAACATGCCGAAAATGCTCACGGTTCTGGCGGATGAAATGATCTGGAGCACCAATCCATCTTTCATGCTTTATCCGCTACTCACTGTGGGTGCAGGTATGGCGATCAATGACCGCGCCTCACAGGAACAGAAAGAAACTTATTTACCAAAATTCTATACGGGTGAATGGTCAGGCACCATGTGTCTGACTGAACCACATTCCGGCACAGATCTTGGCATTATCAAGACCAAAGCTGAACCAAATGAAGATGGTTCGTACAATATTACCGGCACCAAAATTTTTATTACCAGCGGTGAGCATGATCTGAGTGAAAACATCATTCATCTGGTACTGGCGAAAACACCGTATGCACCAGCAGGTTCACGTGGTATTTCATTATTTATTGTGCCGAAATTCCTGGTCAATGCAGATGGATCACTGGGTGAGCGTAATGCAGTATCTGCCGGTTCAATCGAACATAAAATGGGAATTAAAGGCTCGGCGACCTGCGTCATGAACTTTGACGGCGCCAAGGGCTATATGGTTGGCAATGAAAATGAAGGTCTGGCCGGCATGTTCGTGATGATGAACTACGAACGTTTGTCTATGGGAATTCAGGGCATTGGTGCAGCAGAATTTGCCTACCAGAATGCGGCACAATATGCGACGGACCGTTTACAGGGCCGTGCATCAACTGGTGCAAAATCTCCAGAAAAACCAGCCGATTCAATTCTAGTCCATGGCGATGTACGCCGTATGCTGCTCAATGTACGTGCTAACAATGAAGCTTCACGTGCTTTTGCGGTGTATGTCGGTCAACAGCTGGATATCACCAAATACTCAACCGACCCTGAAGCGGTGCGTAAAGCGACTGACCGTGTGGCGCTGTTAACGCCAATCGCCAAAGCTTATTTGACCGACAAGGCACTGGATTCTGCACTGGAAGCGCAAATGTGCTTCGGTGGTCATGGCTATATCCGTGAATGGGGCATGGAACAGTGTATTCGTGACCTGCGTATTTCACAGATTTATGAAGGCACCAATGGCGTGCAGGCGATTGACCTGATTGGGCGTAAAACCACCAAATGTAATGGGACTTATATCGCGGAATATATTGCTGAAATCCGTGAATTTGCCCAAAATTTAGATGATTCATTGACGATTAAAACGGCGACATTAGAAGCCTGCCAACAACTTGAAGATATCACCAAATTCATCGTCGAGCAGTCTAAGCTGAACCCTGATTTTGCCAACGCGATTGCTGTCGATTATTTACATGCGGTTGGTCTGCTCAGTTTTGTCTATATGTATGCGCGGATTAGCAAAGCCGCTGCAGCCAAAGACGACAGCTACTTCCAGAACAAACTGGTACTGGCCAACTATTATGTGGCCAAAATACTTCCGGATTTGAGTGCACGAATCCAACGTATTCAAGCCGGTGCGGAACTGGTGATGCAGTTGCCTGAAGACTATTTTACCGCACAGGCTTAACCCGCAATGATTGCGAAGGACCAGCCCTACAGCGCTTTGGCTATGTAGGGTTGATAACAATGATGAAAAAGGATGAAACTAAAATGATCGTAATTGTAGATGCAGTACGTACCGCGATGGGCGGCTTTCAAGGTTCATTGTCAAGCTGTACCGCGCCAGATTTGGGTGCTGTGGTGATCAAGGAAGCAGTGGCACGTGCAGGATTGGCGGCCAATGATATTGATGAAGTGATCATGGGCTGCGTACTACCAGCCGGTTTAAAACAGGGTCCGGCACGTCAGGCCATGCGTCAGGCAGGTCTACCGGATTCAACTGGTGCGACCACCATCAATAAAATTTGTGGTTCTGGCATGAAAGCCGTGATGCAGGCAGCAGATGCGATCAAGGCCGGTTCAGCAGAGATTGTAGTTGCAGGCGGGATGGAATCCATGTCGAATGCGCCATATTTAATGGACAAGGCACGTGCCGGTTTCCGTATGGGGCATGGAAAAGTCATTGATCACATGTTCCAGGAAGGTCTGGAAGATGCGGAAACCGGTCTGTCGATGGGAATTCTTGCTCAGGAAATGGCGGATAAAAAGGGCTATACCCGTGAGCAGCAGGATGACTATGCAATTGGCTCATTAAATAAAGCGGTCACGGCCGTTCAGCAAGGCTTCTTTAAAGATGAAATCGTGCCAGTCAATGTCAGTAGCCGTAAAGGCGATGTGGTAGTAGAGCAGGATGAACAGCCTTTAAATGCCAAGGTTGACAAAATTCCAACCTTGCGTCCAGCGTTCAAAAAAGACGGCACCATTACTGCGGCAAATGCCAGCTCCATTTCTGATGGTGCTTCGGCACTGGTGATTACCTCGAGTGAAATTGCCGCGCAGCGCAACTTAAAGCCGCTGGCTAATATTGTGGCCTATGCCAGCCATTCGCAGCATCCATCAGAATTTACCATTGCGCCAGTTGGTGCGATTGAAAAAGTCCTGAAAAAAACGGGTTGGGATGCTCAGGATGTCGATCTTTGGGAAATCAATGAAGCTTTTGCCATGGTGACCATGTTGGCCATTGATGGCTTTAAACTTGATCCAGCGAAAGTGAACATTAATGGCGGTGCTTGTGCACTTGGTCATCCACTGGGTTCTTCTGGTTCCCGTATCATTGTGACCCTGATTCATGCTTTAAAACGTACTGGCGGCAAGAAAGGCATTGCATCTTTATGTATCGGTGGTGGGGAAGCGACTGCGATTGCTGTGGAACTGGTTTAAGCCCATCCTAAATCGTATATTTAGGTAGCAAACTCAATACTGATTCATTCAAAAGTTGCTGCTCTTGGTTCGCCAGGAGCAGGGATTCTTTAAATCATATTAATTTTTAAAATACACAATAAAATCAATATTTTCAGACTTTGCTGATCCGATTCCATCTATATTTTTACTATAAAAATTACTTTTTAAATTATTTAAAAACTTTTTCTAGCACATGCCGGTGAATAAATCGTAACTTGTCTTTTACTGCTTCGCTCAGCTTGAACGGGTAGGCATCTTCCAGGCCCATACAACGGTTTAAGGCATTCAGATTAAAGGTCAAGGTGACCCAATTTTCTAGAATGTGTTCAAAATCCTGTCCACCAATCGGGCATTCTTTAAAATCCATACTGGCCAGATAGCTGCCATTTCCTTCGACACGCATACCACCATAGTAGGCAGTTTCCAGTGTTTCCATCATATGCAGATAATGTGCCCAGGTTTCTGCCCAGTCTTCCCAGGGATGGGCGGTGGCATAAGCACTGATATACTTTTCCTGCCAGTTGATTGGTGCGCCTTCGTTATAATGGCGTTCAAGTGCCTTGCTGTAGTCTTGCCGCTCATCGCCAAAATACTGACGGAATTCATCTAGCAATTCCGGATGCATATGTTGCATGAGCGCAAAATAATAATGGCCGCTTTCATGGCGAAAATGACCTAATAAAGTCCGGTAGTTTTCACCCATATTTACACGTGTAGTTTCCCGATAAACTACATCGGCTTCAATTGCATTTAGGGTAATGACCCCATTGGCATGACCAATTAAAACAGGCTTATCTTCTTGGGGCAGGAGAAAATCAAAACGCAGACCAAATGGATCATCTTCAGACTTTTTAGGGCGTGGCATCATGTTCATGCGCTGGGCCAAATACAGGAATCGACGTTTGGCTTCTTCCAGTCGAAACCAGTAAATCAGGTTTTCGGAATTTTCCAAATCAGGAATGACATGGGTCAACTGACAGGATTCACAAAATTCCTCATCTTCATCGCTGGGAATCATCCAGTTGCATACCTGATAATTTACATAATTGTGACAGGGTTTATAACTGACATGCTGGTAGTTTTTGGCGATTGGAACCCATCGCTCAGCACTCTGTTTTTCGAATGCGCATAGCTCTTTTTCCGAAGCGATATAACCGATCGGTGACAGACAGTGATCACAAACTGATTTGTAAAAAAACAGCTGTTGCTTGCAGACGGCACATTCAAAATGTTTCATTAAACTCCCTGTAGGGAAGCGAACGACCTAAAATGTTTATCGATGATGAACACGAAAAAAGGTTCAGAATGCCTACCTAAATTTCTTCCTGATAAAGAAACATCATAAAAATTTCATTGAAAATTCTATATGGATGAATTGTAAATATAGGCTGCTTGATATTAAATGAAACATTAATTGAATCTTTGTTTTAATAAAAAAGTATAGTTAAACAAGCTTTTAAATAAATAAATTTTTAAATAGAGTGAGTTGCCATCTTAAAAACACGGACAAGGCGTATTGAAGGATATTACCAAATATTCCGACCGGTTTTTAAATTTGGGGGAAGTCCATTCAAGAACAGCTAACTTTTAAGAATAAAAAATTTTTAATGTGAGCAAGCTAATAAAGAGGAATTAAAAAAAACATGAAAATTAGAAAAGCCAATCTTCAGGATACTCGTGCCATTGTCGATGTGATTGCACCCTTTGTCGATGCCGTGATCAGTTCGGAAGAAGGTCGCCAGCGCTTTCAGCCTGAGATGATCCAGACCATTTTCGAGCGTCCGGACATTCATTATTTTGTGACAGAAATTGACCATCAGGTGATAGGCGTCGTGGCTTATATGGAACCTGCACACTTCATGCATTTTTTCCTGAACCAAGTCTATCAGGGGCAGGGTTATGGCCGCCGGCAAATGTGGCACTTTTTAGAAAGCGAGATCCGCCGTCAAGGCCATTCAATTATTACGGTAAAATCCAGTCTTTATGCCTTGGATATTTACAAGCGCTTTGGTTTTGTGGAAACAGGACAATATACGGAAGAACATGGAATCCGTTTTATCCCGATGCGAAAGGATTATCGGGATTTTTAAGAGAAAAATAAAATTGTTTTTTCCGCTGGAATCTTTCCAAATTAAGGCAAACTTTCTGCTATCGGCCTGCATCCTATTTTTAATTAGTCAGTCCTTTTGTTAAGGCATAGAATTAATTCACTTTTGTAGTAATAGCGATCAGTAGATGGCATTCAGCTGGATTTTTTTTACTTTAATAGCTGCATTTATGCAGGCTTGGCGTAATGCCTTTCAAAAACAGCTTAGCACCACGGTTGATGTGTGGGGAGTCACCCTGGCACGCTTTATTTTTGGATTGCCATTTGCTGCGCTGTACCTGAGTAGCCTGTATTATTTCAAGCCAGTTGAAAGTGTGGTGCATTTCACCCCGAAATACTGGTTCTACATCCTGATTGCCGGCATCAGCCAGATTCTGGCAACTGCCCTGATGGTGCAGCTGTTTAAACAGAAAAATTATGCAATTGGCGTAGGGCTAGCAAAAAGTGAAGCCATTCTGGCGGCTATTATCGGGGTAATTTTCCTGTCTGATCATTTGTCTGTGCTGGCCTGGCTGGGTGTGCTGATGGGGGGCTATGCAGTTTTCCTGCTAAGTAAAGGTAGTCAGCTGACAGGCTTGTCTACCAAGACTTTAGCGATTGGGATTGGCAGTGGTTTAAGTTTCGCCATTACTTCGTTACTGGTGCGTGAAGCAAGTCTGGAATTACCGATGCTACCCACCATACACCGTGCTTCATGGGTGCTAGTCTCAGTGATCGGTTTTCAGTGTATCAGTATGCTGATCTATCTCAGCCTGTTTAGCCGCCAAACCTTGCAAGCCATGTGGCAACGTCTGGGCTTAACTTTTAAAGTGAGTGTGTGCAGTTTTATAGCATCACTCGGCTGGTTTACTGCCATGAGCATGATGAGTGTGCCGGTCGTGAAAACTTTGGGACAAATTGAGATTCTATTTAGTATGCTGATTTCTGCATATTTCTTTAAAGATAAACTGGCACGTACCGAGCATTGGGGTCTGGGCTTAGTAGTGATTGCAGCGATTTTAGTGATCTGGGCCTGATGTAGAACCAGTTTTTTAAATCTAAGCATAAAAAAGCCACTGATCAACAGTGGCTTTTTCTTTGCATTTATTGTTTAAGCAGCAATAAATTTCTGAACCGCCTGATTAAAGGCTTCTGGTTGTTCCATATTGGAAATGTGCGAAGCATTGATTTCAAACAACTGGCTTTGTGCAATTTCAGCTTGCATGGCTTGTCCATCTGCAACTGTCGTCACTGGATCTTGCTGACCGGCCACAATCAGTACCGGCACTGATATCGTTTTGATCTGTTCACGTAAATCCGCCTTAGCCAAAGCTTCGCAACAACTTGCATAACCTTCCGGGCTGCCAGCTCCAAGGTCGTTTGAAAGTTCTGCAACTGTCGCTGCGTTGCTTTGGACAAAGGGATCGGTAAACCAGCGTGATGCTGCAGTCGATGCAATCGGAGCCAGACCTTGTTCACGCACCAGCGCGGCACGTTCCAGCCAGGCTTGTTCCTGACCAATCTTGGCAGCCGTATTGCAGATAATCACGTGGCTAAAACGTTCAGGTTTGTTAACCGCTAACCATTGACCGGTTAAACCGCCCATAGAAATGCCACAGAAAGCGGCCTTCTGGATGTTCAGGTGATCCAGCAAATTGACCACATCCTGACCTAACTGTTCAAGGCTATATGGACCTTGTGGTGCAGAGGAAGACCCATGACCACGCGTGTCATAACAGATGACAAAATAGTCCTGCTGGAAAAATTCAATTTGTGGCTGCCACATGCTGAATTTGGTGCCCAATGAGTTAGAAAAAACCAGAGCCGGATTCTTTGCATCACCAAAGGTCTGGTAATTGATCTGGGCATCTTTGGATGTAAAAGTTGGCATTGAAATCCCTCCCGACCTCCCTTTAAAAAAGGGAGGAGGTTTATCTTTTTAATAGGTTGTTAGACGCGTTCAATAATCAAAGCGATGCCTTGACCAACACCAATACACATTGAACAAAGACCGTATTTACCACCAGTGTGTTCCAGCTGGTTCAATGCAGTTGTCACTAAACGCGCGCCAGATGCACCCAGTGGATGACCCAAGGCAATTGCACCGCCGTTTGGATTGACTTTCTCTGAACCGTCTTCGATACCCAAGTCACGGGTACATGCCAACGCTTGAGCAGCAAAGGCTTCATTCAACTCGATCACATCCATCTGCTCTAAAGTCAGACCGGTTTGCGCCAATAGTTTCTTGATGGCAGGTGCTGGACCAAAGCCCATGATGCGTGGTTCAACACCAACGACGGTTGAACCAATAATTTTGGCACGTGGTTTTAAGCCATGTTGAGCAATTGCTTCATCAGACGCGATCAACAGGGCAGCTGCACCATCGTTAATCCCTGAAGCATTACCAGCCGTTACCGTACCATCTGCTTTGACCACGGGTTTCAGTTTTGCCAGAGCTTCTGCAGTGGTAGAGGCACGTGGATGTTCATCTGTATCGACAACCACCGGCTCGCCTTTACGCTGCGGAATCACCACAGGAATGATTTCATTTTTATAGAAACCTTTGGCCTGCGCTGCTGCGGTACGTTGCTGGCTGGTCAGGGCAAACTGATCCTGGTCTGCACGGTTGATGTTGAACTGCTCCGCCAGATTTTCAGCGGTTTGCGGCATGGTTTCCACACCGTACATTTCTTTCAGTTTCGGGTTGATGAAACGCCAGCCCATGGTGGTGTCTTCAATCTTTTGGCTACGGCCATACGCCGTTTCTGACTTGCCCATCACGAATGGGGCGCGTGACATGCTTTCTACACCACCAGCAATAATCAGATTCGCTTCACCGGCTTTAATCGCACGTGCTGCCATTGCGATGGCATCCATCGATGAACCACACAGGCGGTTCACGGTCGTCGCTGGCACCTGATAAGGTAAGCCTGCAAGCAGAGAAGACATACGACCGACGTTACGGTTGTCTTCACCGGCCTGATTGGCACAGCCATAGATCACGTCATCGACCTGTTCCCAGTTCACACTTGGATTGCGCTCCATCAACGCTTTAATTGGCAGCGCACCTAAGTCATCTGCACGGACAGGCGCGAGGCCACCGGCATAACGACCGAATGGAGTACGGATGGCATCGATAATATATGCGTTTTTCATTGTGTATTTGCTCACATATTTAAAAGAAGAAAACTCCTCCCTTTTTAAAGGGAGGTTGGGAGGGATTTAATGAAGTAGTTTTATTCCTCAAATCCTCCCTAAGTCCCTCCTTTAATAAAGGAGGGACTTCCCCTTAATTTGATTGAGTCGCATCAATCAGTTTGGCACCAGTCAATGACTGCAATTCTTCAAATGACAGACCTTCGACTTTTTCAATCACTTTCATCCCTTCAGGCGTGACATCAATCACGCATAGGTCGGTATAGATACGGTCGACACATTTCAGGCCTGTAGCCGGATAAGACAGTTCAGCCACAATTTTTGGCTCACCTTTTTTGGTCACATGATCTGTGGTAATAAAGACTTTCTTGGCACCCACAGCCAGATCCATCGCACCGCCGACTGCTGGAATTGCATCTGGAGCACCAGTATGCCAGTTGGCCAGATCACCATTTTCAGCGACCTGAAACGCGCCTAATACGGCGATGTCTAAATGACCGCCACGCATCATCGCGAATGAATCACCATGATGGAAGAAACAACCGCCTTCAAGTAAGGTCACGAATTCTTTGCCAGCATTGATCAGTTCAGGATCACGGTCTTCTTCAGCGGGAGGAGGACCGAACGCCAACAGACCATTTTCGGAATGCAGGAAGACGTCTTTATCGCTTGGCAGGTAGCTGGAAATCTTGGTCGGTAAACCGATACCCAGGTTCACATAAGCACCATCAGGAATGTCTTGTGCCACACGTTCAGCGATCTGGTCACGGGTCAGTTTGCTATAGCTCATTATTTATCTCCGATGCCAATTATTGTGCAGGTTTAACTTGAACAACGTGTTGAACAAAAATTCCCGGGGTGATGATGTGCTCTGGATCGAGTACGCCCAGCTCAACCACTTCTGATACCTGAGCAATGGTCACATCTGCTGCCATCGCCATAATCGGGCCGAAGTTACGCGCAGATTTTCGATAGACCAGATTGCCCCAACGATCGCCTTTAGAAGCTTTAATCAAGGCAAAGTCAGCTTTAATCGGATTTTCTAAAACGTAGTCTTTACCTTCGTAGTTCATGGTCGGTTTGCCTTCAGCCAGCAAGGTACCAAAACCGGTAGGCGTGTAGATTGGACCTAAACCCATACCAGCCGCCTGAATACGGCAAGCCAGATTACCTTGTGGTACCAGTTCCAGTTCAATTTTTCCAGCACGATACAACTCGTCAAATACCCAGGAATCAGACTGACGCGGGAAAGAGCAAATGATTTTACGAACAGCACCCGCTTTAAGCAGTTTCGCCAGACCATAGTCGCCATTACCGGCATTGTTGTTAACAATAATCAGGTCTTTAATACCCAATTCGATCAGACCATCAATCAGTTCAGCAGGCTGACCCGCTGTACCGAAACCACCGATCATAATGGTAGAACCGTCCTTGATCTGGGAGAGTGCTTCTTTCAATGATAATGAACTTTTATCTATCATAATCTGGTCCTTACATATCCTAAACTGATGGATGTCTTTAAACTCGTTTTGAATCTGATGCTGTAACCGGAACTGCGTTACGGTTTTTCTGTGACAGCAGAAAATGTGCGACTAAGCCAATGCAAATTCCCCAAAAGACTGAACTCAGTCCCAAGAAATGCATGCCGGAAGCAGTCGCTAAAAAGGTAATCAGTGCTGCATCACGTTGTGATTCTTTGCCCATGGCCACGGAAATGTTGGTAGCAATCGCACCCAGTAATGCCAGTCCTGCCAAAGCCGCAATCAACTCTTTGGGCATCAGGCTAAACAGCATGACAATGCTGCCGGCAAATAAGCCGCCTAAAATATAAAAAAGCCCATTGGCCACGCCGGCGATATAACGCTTTTCTTTCAGCTCGTGTGCGTCTTTGCCTAAACACAATGCAGCTGTGATCGAGGCCAATACGATGGTAATACCACCTACACAGGCCACTGCAAGCGAGGCAATACTGGTTGCGCTTATGATTGGCTTAGCGGGCATGTCATAACCACTGAGTTTGATAATCGCCATTCCCGGTAAAAACTGGCCAGACAGGCTGACCAGAATGAGCGGGAGGGCCAGATTCAGGGTTGAACTCCAGGTCCATTCCGGTGCAATAAATTGCGGAATCGCCAGACTGAAATCTGCCGTGACCGGGTTAATCTTGCCCAGCAGCATGCTTAAAACCACACCGGCAATCAGCACCCAGACCATGGCATAGCGTGGACTGAAACGCTTGGCCAGCAAAAATACCGCCAGCATGCCAAAGACGATATAGGGCATGGTATCGGTCGCGGTGAACAGCCCTAAACCAAACTGCAGTAAAATCCCTGCCATCATCCCGGCAGCCACTTCCTGGGGAATCCAGGACAGCAACTTGTCGAAATAACCGGTAATCCCAATGAAAAAAATCACCACGGCAGAGGTGATATAGGCAGCAACCGCTTCATTGAGCGAAATGTCGGGAAACAGCGTGACTAATAAAGCCGTTCCGGGCGCAGACCAGGCGGTGACGACAGGTATTTTGTATTTAATTGATAAAAAGATACCTGCGAGCGCAGCACCAATAGAAATTCCCCAAATCCATGAAATCATCATGTCCGGGGAAACTTGGGCTTGCTGCGACGCCTGGAAAAAAATGATCAGTGGCCCCGAATAGGAGATCAGGACTGCTAAAAATCCTGCAACAGTGGCTGAAATGGACCAATCATTTTTTAATGTCTGAAACAGGGTGTTCATTGGTGATGTGCCTCCTTGCGTCGAACCATGAGCCTGTTAAAAATCGTGATGATCAGGATTAGCCCTGATCACCACCACCGACCGGTACTACTGTACCTGTCATATAAGATGATTCATCCGAAGCCAAGAATACAATTGCATTCACTTGCTCCTGAATCGTACCGTAGCGTCCCATGAAAGTACGGTCAATGGTCTGATCAACCACTTGCTGCATCCATTGTTTTTCAGATTCAGTCAGTGGATTGGCATTGCGCGGTACTTTACGTGGTGGTGCTTCAGTACCACCTGTCGCGATTGCATTGACACGGATTCCGTCTTTAGCATGTTCAAAGGCAAGGGAAGCGGTCAGGCCGTTCACACCACCTTTCGATGCCGAATATGGCACACGGTTAATGCCGCGTGTCGCAATAGAAGATACGTTTACAATGGTACCTTTCTGATTTTTAATCATTTCCGGAAGTACTGCACGGCAGCACCACAGCGTCGGGAACAATGAACGGTTCACTTCCTTGATAATTTCCTCTTCAGAAAATTCTTCGAAAGGTTTCATCCAGATCGCGCCACCCACGTTGTTGATTAACGCATCGACACGGCCATAGGTTTCTAGGGCTTTTTCAACGACTGACTGGGCACCAGCAAACGTTTCCAGATTGGCTTTCACGGTAATCGCATCACCGCCAGTCGCTTCAATTTCAGCCAGAACTTCTTCCACATAAGGGGAAAGGTCAGCCATGACGACTTGAGCACCTTCGCTCGCCACTTGCAGCGCGACACCACGACCGATGCCTTGCGCGGCACCGGTCACGATTACGACTTTATTTTCAAATCTTTGACGATTAGACATTGAACAAATTCCCTCTATTAGTTGGCAGAGAATTTTTCAAACAGGAAGCTTGCAGGTTTTACGCCTTCAGCATCCAGCCAGCCGCGAACCGCTTCAACCATTGGTACAGGGCCACACAGGTAGACATCTACATCACCGCCATTTAGCCATTCGTTTTCGATATGACCGGTTACATAGCCTTTACGCTCATGTGCAGATTCCGGGTTAGCAACCACTGTGCGGTATTCGAACCATGGGAATTTGTCTTGCAGTTCGTTCAGTTTTTCAATCGCTACCAAGTCGAAATCATTGGTCACACCAAATACTAAACGCACTGGATGTTCTGAACCTTTTTCTTCCAGTACTTGTAGCATTGACATGAATGGTGCAATACCTGTACCACCCGCCAGCATCAAGACAGGACGGGTCACAGGGCGCAGGTAGAAGCTACCAAATGGACCAGTAAAGGTCATTTTGTCGCCAGCTTGGGCATTTTTGCTCAAGAATTCACTCATTTTCCCATTCGGTACATTACGTACTACGAAACCAGTCAGACGATTACCCGGTTTTGAGCTGAATGAATAAGAACGGGTCTCTGTGGTGCCTGGAATTCCGACATTGACATATTGACCTGCTAGGAAGTGAATGTCTGGTTGACCTTCATCTAACTGGATATCAAAAGTAATGGTTGAATCAGACAGGTTTTCGACACGAGCCAGCGTACCCTTGAATTCATGAATTTCAGTTTTGCAAACTTCTGAAGAGGCCTGAATCTGGAACACTGCATCTGAAGTCGGTTTACATTGACAAGCCAGAATATAGCCTTCAGCGGCTTCTTCAGGTGTTAGTGCATCTTCAATATAGGTTTCTTCAGGCATGTCAAATGAACCTGATTCACAAAACGCACGACACGTTCCACAAGCACCATCACGGCAGTCCAAAGGAATATTGATCTTTTGACGGTAAGCTGCGTCTGACAGGGTTTCTCCGTCAGAAACAGAAATAAAACGTGTAACGCCATCTTCAAATTGAAGTGCAACATTGTGGTTTGACATGGCTGAATATCCTATATAAATCTTTGTAACTGAGCCTTTCAGCCAATTTTCCATCTGACCGAAAGGCATAACCTGGCTGTATAAACAGTCTTAGAGGTGATAAATGTCGATAACCTGGTTGATGTAATCGTTTTTCAGTACCACATATTTGCTTAAAATCTGCGGTTTATCGCCTGAGAAATCAATTTCATAACGAGACATACCGAAGTAGCTGTAACTTGTTTTGTAACGGAAGCTCAAAGTATTCCAGTTAAAACGTACAGTCACTTTGTCGCCATCACGTTCAACAATTTCAATATTGCTAAGGTTATGGCAGGTACGTGTATCCGGCATGGTTGCAGATGAACGTTCAGTCTTGATCCGGAACACGCGATCTTCTAAACCTTGACGGTCTGGATAGTAAATCAACGAGATTTCAGACTGCGGATCTGTGGTCAGCTTGTCATCATCATCCCAAGCTGGCATCCAGAAAGATGCAGTAGGAGCATAACAAGTTAACCAGTCATCCCATTGTTCATCATCTAAAAAGCGGGCTTCTTGATACAGGAACTGAGCAATATTTTCTAAAGTGATGTCGCTCATGCGTTTTCTCCTTCAGTTGATGCTGCAATTTCTTTCTCAGTCGCAATACCTTTTTTGATCAATTCTAACCAGTACTGGTGCTGAGACAGGTATAGACCTTCATCTTCAGTTTTAATACCAGACAGTTTTGGTTTTAAACCGATTTCGTTGGCTGCATCGTCCGGGCCTTGGATCCAGTGTTTAGAACCGCGACACATATCGTTCCACTCAAGCGCGATACCGGCATAACCCGCCTGACAAGCACGGAATTCTTCCAGGTCATCCGGAGTTGCCATACCTGAAGCGTTAAAGAAGTCTTCGTACTGACGGATACGACGGGTACGCGCTTCTGGCTCTTCGCCTACAGGTGCGATACAGTAGATCGTCACTTCAGTCTTATCGACAGAAATCGGGCGTAGGACACGGATTTGTGAACCGAACTGATCCATGAAGTAAACGTTTGGATAGATACACAGGTTACGTGAACGTTCGATCATCCACTTCGCCATGGCTTCGCCATATTGCGCAGTGTATTCATCTTTCTTGGCAAAGTTAGGACGGTCTTCCGGGTTAGCCCATTGAGTCCAAAGCAGCATATGACCGTGTTCAAAGCCGTAAGAACCACCGCCTTGTTTGCCCCATGCGCCTGCGCTCATGGCACGGATGTTGTCACCCGCCTGTTTTTCTTTACGTTGCTGAGTGGTTGCAGCATAGTTCCAATGTACAGCAGACACGTGATAACCATCAGCACCGTTTTCAGCAGTCAACTTCCAGTTACCTTCATAGGTATAAGTCGAAGAACCACGTAAAACTTCCAGACCTTGTTCAGACTGATCCACGATCATGTCAATGATTTTGGTCGCTTCACCCAGGTATTCTTCCAGAGCAGGGACATCCGGATTCAAGCTGCCGAACAGGAAACCTTTATAGCTTTCAAAACGCGCAACCTTTTTCAGGTCATGTGAACCGTCTTTGTTAAAGCAGTCTGAATAACCCGCTTCAGCCGGATCTTTAACTTTTAATAACTTGCCGGAGTTATTGAACGTCCAGCCATGGAATGGGCAAGTATAAGTTGCTTTATTGCCTTTCTTGTTACGGCATAATTGTGCACCGCGATGCGAACAGGCATTGATCATTGCATTCAGTTCACCTTGACGGTTACGCGCAATGATGATCGGCTGACGACCCATATAGGTAGTATAGAAGTCGTTATTGTTTGGAATCTGGCTTTCATGTGCTAGATAAACCCAGTTGCCTTCAAAGATGTATTTCATCTCAAGGTCAAACAGGGCCTGGTCTGTAAATACTGAACGGTGTAGTTTAAATTCACCAGATTCATAATCATCAACCAGTAATTCGTCAATGCGGTCTAAATGGCTGGTGTTAATTACGGGAATACGAGGCATGTCCTTTCTCCGACTTTCCAAGGGGGAAGTCAGCGGGATATATCTCAAGGCATATCCCGCTTCTTAATGTATTAAGCGCTAGCGCGGCGACGATCAACTTCAGTAGAAGGTGCGTCTTGTTTCTCTTTCACGAGTTCAATATCAAATTGAATGTGTTTGAAAGGACCGTTTAGACTACGTTTTGCAATTTCAGCTTCATCAGTCACGTCAACCGCAGTTGCAACCAAGCCTTCACGAGTAGCGAATGCAAAGTCATCCCACAGGTATTGGTCGCCTTCAATATTGAATTGAGTAGTCAGCTTGCGGTAACCCGGTGCAGATACGAAGTAATGTACGTGCGATGGACGGTTACCGTGACGGCCTAGTTTGTCCAGTACAAACTGAGTTGTACCTTCTGGAGGGCAGCCATAACCCACTGGCATTGTAGTCAATGCAGTATATTGACCATCGGCAGCGGTAATGATGCTGCGACGCAAGTTAAAGTCAGACTGTGACTTGTCAAAGAATGAGTAGTTGCCCAGGCTGTTTGCATGCCAGATTTCAACTTTGGCACCTTCAACACGGTTGCCGTCAGTATCCGTCACTGTACCTTCAATGATTAAAGTCGGGATTTTGCCTTCTTCAGAACCATCATCCATACGCGCAAAGCTTACAGTTTCAGGTGCGCCAGCGACATAAAGTGGACCTTCAATCGTACGTGGCGTACCGCCAGTAATGCCTGCTTTAGCATCCGCTTCATCAGCACGTAAGTCTAGGTAATGCTCCAGACCCAAACCTGCAGCCAATAAACCTAATTCGTTCGCTTGACCGGCATCAGTAAAGTATTCCAGACCTTTCCACAGTTCTGACTGAGAAATATCAAGATCTTCGATAGCCTGGAAAAGGTCGCCCAATAAACGCACAACAACTTGTTGTACACGTTCATCTACAGGACCTGTCGCTGTATCAACGTTCATTTGCTTAACTAATGCATCAATTTCTTGGCGATTCATACTATTGCTCCTAAAGTATGTCTTTCATCTTTTAGTGGCGCACTTTTTTAGCTTTCATTGGCTGGCTAAATCTGGCTGGCCACAATCCTTGTTGAGGTACCCTCTGTTTTCGATTCGGAAGGGGAATCCGGTGACTCCCAATCCGCTCATTTAATCAACTGTCGTCATCTCGAACTGAAGATGGGTGACGGTTTAATGCCATTACTTCAATATTCATATAAGGATAGAGAGGCAAGCCTTGTAGCAGGTTGTGCAACTCTTCATTGCTTTCAACATCAAAAATACTGATATTTGAGTACTGGCCCGTGATGCGCCAGATATGACGCCATTTGCCTTGACGCTGCAATTCCTGTGAATAAGCCTTTTCAACAGCCTTAATTTCGTTTGCCTGTTCAACTGGCAGATCACGTGGAATGTTTACATCCATACGTACGTGGAAAAGCATGGGTTTCTCCTAATTACTGACGACGCAAGTTGTCAATCTTGTTTTCATCCAACTCAATCCCCAGACCTGGTCCTTTCGGAATCTCAAGTTCAAAGTTTTGATAGTTGAGTGGGGTTTTCAAAATATCTTCAGTCAGCAGTAGAGGACCAAACAGCTCGGTACCGAACGCCAGACTTTCAAAAGTAGAGAACACATGTGCCGAAGCAATTGTGCCCACCGGGCCTTCCAGCATGGTGCCGCCATACAGGTCAATACCTGCAAGTTTGGCAATCTTGCCTACTTCACAGCCTTCAATCAGGCCACCTGACTGGGCAACTTTGACCGCAAACACAGAAGAACCGTTTTGTTTGGCAATCTCATACGCTGAGTGCGGGCCCATTAACGATTCGTCTGCCATGATGGCAACATCAAAACGTCGGGTCAGACGGCGCATGGCATCCAGGTTATCAATTGCACATGGCTGTTCAATCAGATCAACACCGCCATCTTGCAATAACTGAATGCCTTTAATCGCTTCCAGTTCTGACCAGGCACGGTTCACATCCACACGGATCGAAACGTCTTTGCCTAAGGCTTTCTTAATTGCCAGAACATGTTCGACATCTTCTTCTACCGGACGCGAACCGATTTTGAGTTTGAAAATGTTGTGACGTTTTGCCGCAACCATTTTCTCTGCTTCTGCAATATCTTTTTCGGTATTGCCAGAAGCCAATACCCAAAGAACTGGAATACTGTCACGTAAGCGGCCACCGAGGACTTCGCTTAATGGCAAACCTAAACGTTGTGCCTGAATGTCTAAAAGTGCAGTCTGAATCGCACATTTAGCAAAACGGTTACCATTAATATTCTTTTTGATTGCTTGTAATGTCTGTGCAACATTTAAACCGGATAATGTTTTTAAAAGAGGCGCAAAATAAGTTTCAATATTAACTTTTACGCTTTCCGGGCTTTCATCACCATAACCTAAGCCACCGATAGTTGTTGCTTCACCCCAACCGATGTAACCATCTTCATTGGTGATTTTGACCAATACCAGGGTCTGGGTTTGCATCGTCGCCACTGCCATCTTGTGAGGGCGAATGGTTGGGATTTCTACCAGCAAGGTTTCAACTGACTTATACATAATACGGGTTCACATTCTTGCTTTAATGCTTTGACTTGATATACCTTAAAAGAATAATGTTGATTGGTCTAAGATCGATTTAGCATTTTTTTATACTTTAAAGGTATTCAGAGACATGGAACTCAGACATTTGCGTTACTTCGTTGCCGTCGTCGAAGAACAAAGTTTTACCAAAGCGGCAGAAAAACTGTTTATTGCTCAACCACCTTTGAGCCGACAGATCCAAAATCTAGAGCAAGAGCTCGATATTCAGCTATTTGAGCGTGGTAGCCGCCCGCTAAAAACCACTGAAGCCGGTCAATTTTTCTATCAGCATGCTGTTAAACTTTTGTCTAATGCTGAAGAAATAAAATCGATGACCAAGCGGATTGGCATCGCGGATCGCACTATTAGCATTGGTTTTGTCGGATCTTTATTATTCGGTTTACTATCGCGTATTGTGTTTCTATTTAAGCAGCAGCATCCTTATCTCAAAATCGAGATGATGGAAATGAATACCTATGAACAGATTCAGGCGCTGAAAGAAGGAAGAATTGATGTCGGTTTCGGCCGTTTAAGAATTTCGGATCCTGCGATAAAACGCGTGTTATTGCGTGAAGAACGCCTAGTGGTGGCAGCTCATTCAAGTCATGTACTGGGTCATCGTGAAAATATACATTTATCTGAACTGGTCGATCAGCATCTGTTCTTATATCCGAATACTGGAAAGGCAAATTTCTCTACCCAGGTTCGTGGCATATTTTCTGAGTATGGTCTTGAACCGAAAAATATCCGGATTGTCCGTGAGTTACAGCTGGCACTGGGCTTTGTCGCTGCCGGAGAAGGCGTCTGCATCGTACCGGAAAGCGCACAAAACATTAAATTAGCCCATCTCAACTTTGTACCTCTAGCAGATGCTTTTGCAGTGAGTCCTGTCTTTATGGCGATGCGCAATATGGATGAAAGCGAATACATTCGTTACCTGTTTGATGCTGTGTATCAAGTCTATGATCTTGAAGCGCTAAAATACGATCGATCGGTATTTTAATCGCTAAAAATCGTGTGAATGATATAGCACCAAAAACCGATGAGGACGTGATAAAAACAACCTGTTTTAGAAAACATAATGATTGAGTAATATATTTATTAATTAATTGAATATTTTAATTTGACCCAGACCTTATAGGTATAAAGCCATGCCTATTCAGTTTTAGACATTTTTTCCTATTTTCTGCATTGTGAGCAGCATAAGTTGAACTTCACAATCTGGAGGTGGAGATGTCTACAAATAAAGTAAATATAAATACGCTGATTGACGAGGCAAAGTTTACGCCCTTTCATTGGGGAGTATTGATCTGGTGTTTGCTGATCATTATTTTTGACGGTTATGACCTGGTGATCTATGGGGTGGCGTTGCCGCTGCTGATGCAAGAATGGTCGCTAAGTGCGGTGCAAGCGGGAATGCTGGCCAGTACTGCCTTATTCGGGATGATGTTTGGTGCCATGAGTTTCGGCACTTTGTCCGATAAACTCGGCCGTAAAAAGACCATCATGATCTGTGTGGCTATTTTTAGTGGGTTTACCTTTATCGGTGCCTTTGCCACATCACCAGTCGAATTCGGGATTTTACGTTTCCTGGCTGGTCTTGGAATTGGCGGTGTCATGCCTAACGTCGTGGCATTGATGACCGAATATGCCCCTAAACGCATCCGCAGCACGCTGGTTGCCCTGATGTTTAGTGGTTATGCCATTGGCGGGATGACTTCTGCGCTACTCGGTGCATGGTTGGTACCTCAATTTGGCTGGAAAATCATGTTCCTGCTTGCCGGTATTCCATTGCTCATCTTGCCGATTCTATGGAAATATTTACCAGAATCCCTGATGTACCTGACCAACAAGCAACAGACGGCTCAAGCACATACTATTATTCAGAAAATTTCTCCGACACAGGTCATTACCAGTGACACCCAGTTTGTACTGAATGAAGTGCAAAAAGGGGATGAAGCACCATTAAAAGCACTGTTTCAACAAGGCCGTAGCTTCAGTACCTTTATGTTCTGGCTGGCATTCTTTATGTGCCTGTTAATGGTCTATGCACTGGGTAGCTGGTTGCCAAAACTCATGATTCAGGCAGGTTACTCGCTGGGTGCAAGTATGATCTTCCTGTTCGCGCTGAATATTGGTGGAATGGTGGGTGCCATTGGTGGTGGGTATCTCGCAGATAAATTCCATATCAAAAAAGTGCTGACTATCATGTTCTTATGCGGTGCCATTGCATTGATTCTGCTTGGCTTTAACAGTCCGCAATTCGTGCTGTATACCTTGATTGCTGTGGCAGGTGCTGCAACGATTGGCTCACAAATTCTGCTCTATACCTTCGTGGCGCAGTATTATCCATCGACGGTACGTTCTACCGGTATGGGTTGGGCATCAGGTATTGGACGTATTGGTGCGATTGTTGGGCCGGTACTCACTGGTGCTTTATTAACCATGAATTTACCGCATCAAATGAACTTCTTTGCAATTGCGATTCCTGGCGTAATCGCTGCGCTGGCAATTTTCCTGGTGAACTTAAAAACTTCCGTAGATGGCCAAGCCCTTGCAACACCTGATGTGAAGCCGAATCCATTGGCAAAAGAAGCGACACATTAAGTTAGATTTCAATCAATAAAGATAATATTCCCAATGATATAGATCGCCATCGTAACGGGTGGTGATCTGTTGCTAGAATCGAAACGCATAATAAAAAGCGAGTTTAGGATGAACACGACACAATTATTTAATCAACCAACAATCACATTCAAACGCACAGTTCTGATGAGCATGATGGCAATGAGTTTAGGGGGCATCAGCTTATCGACTCAAGCACAAACCTCCACTCAGTCGAATCAGCAGGAAATTGAACAACTGCGCCAGGAAGTTCAGGCCTTACGCGCACTGGTTGAACAACAGCAAAGACAGACGGCTGTGGTCACTGCACATGTTGCAGCAACACCCGCTCCAGCAAGCAAACCTGTCATGAAAATTGCCAGTGGTGCCGAATTTAATCTTTACGGAAATGTCCGAGCCGATGCCTCTTATCAGGTAGAGGGAACCAGTCGAGATTTGCCATACAACCATATTAATGCTGTGGCATTAGAAGGAAATAATGAAAATAGTGATCGTTTAAGATCAACACTTTCTGCTACCCGCTTAGGAATGGACTTCAAAGCACCTGTCGGCGCTGGGGACAAAGCCCTGAGTGGTAAAGTTGAAGTAGACTTTCTGGGCGGTGCAAGCTTTGATAATTTACGTATCCGCCATGCTTATATCAGCTATGCCAACTGGTTAATTGGTCAAACCTGGTCAAACTTTGCGGTACCAGATTATATTCCAGAAACTGTAGATGCACTGGTTTATGCTGGCGGTTCAATTAAACGGACTCCACAAGTTCGTCATACCAGCACCTTCAGCCCGGCTACCAATCTGGTACTGGCGGTAGAAGATCCAAAAGATGGTTCTATTAAGCAGCGTCTACCTGCTTTAACAGCACGGTTAAATCATAAATTTGCTGATAATCTTACCGTTAGTGCGCGTGCCATGGGCCAGGAAAAACGTATCAATGAAGATGAAGAAATGGCGTGGGGTGTGGGTCTGGGAACAAAATATGAAGTTGTACCGGGTACCACTTTAAAAGCGGATTATTATCATGTTAAAGGCGATAGCAGCTTTGTTTCTTTTGCCAATACAGGTGTTGTTGCAGCAGGTGGAAATCTTTACCAAAGTGAATTTGACTCGATTACAGTAGGTATTACCCAGCAGTTTAATGACAAATTGCGCGGTACATTAGGTTATGGTTATATGAATTTTGACCAAGATAATGGCTATCTTACTGCCGTGAATACAAGTACAGTTAACAAAGATCTGTGGCAGGCTTGGGCAAACGTTTTCTATAGCCCAACCAAACCTTTAAGTTTCGGTCTGGAATATATTTATGGTGAACGCGAAGCATATGGGCCTGCATTAAATATTGATGGTGACGTAATTAGTGGTCGTACAGGTGAAGACAACCGAATCAATGCGGTTGCGATTTACAACTTCTAAGACTTCTTTCAATGAGAGAGTCTGATCTGTAACAGAAGCGTGGATGAATTAATCCGCGCTTTTGCTATTTTGAAGAATGGTTTCTGTCAGCAGATTGACTGCATTTTCAATATTGGCTGTCCATTCAAACGAACAATTCAGCCGAATATAATGTTGGCTGGTAGGCTCAGGCTTAAACAGCAGTGCAGGGGCAACTGAAATATGTTGTTGAAGCAATTGTTCATAGAGCTGCTGGGCATCAACTTCTTTAGGAAACTCAATCCAAAGAAAATAACCGCTGGAATAATAGTAAATTTCACAGATGCTTCCCAAACTTGCTTTGAGTTCCTGATAAAATTTCTTTTTATATTTTTCCAGATGCTGCCTTAAATGCCGCAAATGTTTTTCATAATGATGATGTGAAATAAATTCGACCAGCGCATTTTGAAGTAAGGGACTGACTGTTAAAGTGCTCATGAGCTGTAAGTGCTGAATGGCATCGGAAAATGGGCCGGCATACACCCAACCGACGCGTGCACCCATCCCCAGCGTTTTCGAAAATGAGGCGCAGTGCAAAACCATCTGATGCCGATCAAAATATTTAACGGGTAGCGGTTTGGATGAACCATAATTTAATTCCTGATAAACATCATCTTCGATTAAATACACCTGATATTCATACAAGAGTTCCGCAATTCTTTGTTTGATTTCAGAACTGACGGTAAAGCCAATCGGATTATGGGCATTCAGCATCAGCCAGCACACCTTGATCGGATACTGTTTTAAAGCCTGTTCAAATGATTCCAGATCAAAGCCAAACTGTGGATGTTCCGGAATCGTAATCACCTGTAATCCCAGACGCTCGGCTGCCTGCCAGGCACCATAAAATATGGTTTGCTGTAGCAGAATAAAATCACCGGGTTGGGTTAAGGCCTGTAAAGACAGATTCAATGCTTCTAGTGCGCCAGATGTAATGACAATGTCATCCAGATTGCATTTAATCCCTTGTAATTGATAACGATTAGCAATCAGTTGCCTCAAGTCCTGATTCCCGGGCGGCATGTGATTCTGATTGTTATAACTGCTTTTTCTTTTGGCCTGCTGCGCCAGAATCTGCATAAATTTGGCGTTATATAACAGCTCTGCATTGGGAAAGGCAGAACCAAAAGGCACAATTTCGGCTGACTGAGTCGATTTTAAATAATTAAATACCACCGAGTTGATTTGAATTTTAGGATTTAAACCAATCTGTACGAACTGTTTGCTATTGAGCAGTGCTTGAGTGTGTTCTGCAACGTAATAGCCCGATTTGTCTTTGGCATAGACTAGACCTTGTGCTTCAAGTTCCTGATAAGCATTGAGTACCGTCATCAGGCTATAACCAGATAATTGGGTCTGTTCGCGAAGTGAAGGCAATTTTTCATGTGCCTTCCATACGCCATTTTCAATCATCTGACGGATATTCTGTGCCAGTTTTTCAGACTTATACATACACTTTCTTGAACTATAACTGTTCTAATTATTTTGATTTATAGCATATTTTAAGATGCTTAATATAACAAAAGGGAGGACTAGGCTTATTGTCATTCTATTTTTAAGCTTGAGTCTTGATACACGACAATTAAAGTGAAAATCCGGTTTCAGATTTTCTGTGGAAATTTTATCTCTACATAAATTGTATTCCCATTTTTATACGCCTCAGTCACTTGGCTTAATTTGTCACAATTCGATACTTACAAAGTTAGATTTCCTTGCTAAATTCGGTCCACATGATGATAAAAAGTAAGTGACGGTCTAAGACCGAGCCATCATGCAACTATAACAACGATACGAAAATACGGACCAATAACAAGCGCAAAGGAGTGGAGAATGCTCGGAAATATGATGTTTCAGCCTTTACTGATCAGCAGCATGATTGAACATGCAGGACGCTATCATGCCGATACCGAGGTAATTTCCAAAAATACCGATACCAGTATTACAGTGACCAATTGGGGAGAAATTCATCAAAACTCGAAACGTTTTGCCAATGCATTACAACAACTCGGCTTGGCGCAGGGAGATCGGGTCGCGACTATTGCCTGGAATAATCATCGCCATTTAGAGTCCTGGTATGCCATTTCTGGCAGCGGCTTGGTCTGTCATACCATTAATCCTCGCTTATTTCCGGAACAGCTGATTTTTATTATTAATGATGCTGCGGATCGCGTGGTGCTGTTCGATAAAACATTTGTCCCTTTAATTAAAGCCGTGAAAGCGCTGTTGACCTCAGTCGAGCATTTTATCTGTCTGGATGCGGTTGATCCGGCAGTTAGAGAAGCGATTCCAGAAGTACAATTTTATGATGATCTGATTGCCGGGCAAAATACAGAATTTGAGTGGCCAACACTTGATGAAAACTCGGCAAGCTCTTTATGTTATACCTCGGGAACTACGGGCAATCCCAAAGGTGTACTGTTTAGCCATCGTTCTACGGTATTACATAGCTATGCCATCATTTTACCTGACTCCTTAAATGTCTCAGCTGCCGATATTATGTTGCCTGTGGTGCCTATGTTCCATGTAAATGCGTGGGGCACGCCGTATGCCGCTGCGATGGTGGGATGCACTCTGGTCCTTCCTGGACCGGGTCTGGATGGCGCCAGTCTGGTCAACCTGATTGATACTTATCAGGTTTCGGTAGCACTTGGCGTACCGACCATCTGGCAAGGTTTGATTGCCGCCGCAAACCAGTCAGGCTCCAAACTGGAAAGCCTAAAACGAAATGTAGTGGGTGGATCGGCATGCCCACCGGCCATGTTAAGAGCTTTCAAAGAACAGTTTAATTGTGAAACGATCCATGCCTGGGGCATGACAGAAATCAGTCCACTGGGTACGGCAAATCAGCTCAAGACCAAACATTTACATCTGTCTGATGAAGAAAAATTACAGATTCGGCTGTCCCAAGGTCGTCCACCATTCGGGGTTGACCTACGTTTGACTGATGCAGAAAAAGGGACGCATGAAATTGAACGTGATGGACAGACCACAGGAAATTTACAGGTCAAAGGGCATTGGGTCATCAGCCATTATTTCGGCAAGGAAGAATCAGCACTAACTGCAGATGGCTGGTTTGATACCGGCGATATTGCTACGCTGGATCAGGATGGTTTTATGAAACTCAGTGACCGTTCTAAAGATTTAATCAAGTCTGGCGGAGAATGGATTTCATCGGTGGAACTGGAGAATATTGCCATGGGACATCCGGAAATTGCGATGGCTGCCGTAATTGCCGCCCAACATCCTAAATGGGATGAGCGCCCGGTATTGATTGCCATTAAAAAGCCGGACAGCCAGCTAAGTGAGATTGATCTGCTGGAATATTATGCAGACAAGGTAGCCAAATGGCAGATTCCAGACCGAGTCGTATTTGTTGATGCGATTCCACTCAGTGGTACTGGTAAAATGCTGAAAAAAGATCTGCGTGAATTATATGGGACTATTCTTTTGGAGCAGGCAGCAGGTTAAAGCGTCATTTAATCTGAAAATTCCTACATGAAGTCAAAAAACTGATCTCGAATAGAGATCAGTTTTTTTATGTACAGGCTAAGCAGCGTTGTCTGTTTAAAAATGCTTTTTCTCAATCCATATCGCCTTGATCGATACTTTTAGATGATATTGTCCGACAAAAAGTCATATTATATGGCTTAGGCACATAATTTGACCTGTATTGACATGGTCTGAATGTGAGAATTCTTTATCCTGAGCAATATAATAATTAGACAGTTGTACATTAATAAACCTGAGTTCGATGAAATATTTTAGCTTTTTAGCAAGTTTTGGAAAGTTGGCTTATTTGGATTTAAGCAATAAGCCACTATAGCAGCCATAATATTCACCATAAAGTTATTCACCGAACGATGACGTGAATGGTCAATTTGATGTAAGTTTTTTAACTGATCATTCACTGTTTCGATCAATCCTCTTCTGCAAAGCAATTGTTTTTCTTCTTCAGTTTGGATGGGTTTATTTTTCATATTCTTGCGTGACGGGGTTAATAGTCTGAGCCCCCT
>NZ_JBWZQN010000005.1:0-84329 GCF_056724605.1 Prolinoborus fasciculus
TCTTAAAGCGAAATTTATGAGCTACTTTTGAGTGTTCATAGTATTTAAGCAACTTGTAAAATAGCTGTTGATACAAGGCAGCAGGCTGCTGCTCATTGATTCGTGCCAGCGTGCTTCGGGGAATAGACTTTGCTCCGAGATGACTTAGCTTTTCCTGTTGGCACTCCAAATTGGATTGAATATCTCTCAGACTTTGCCTACAAGAGAATTGAGACATCAATATGGCAATAAACTGATCCCACCGGGAAGCCGCTCTAAATTTCTGTCCAACATGGTGTACTTTAGCAAGTTGTTCAAAATCCTGTCGCACAACAGGTTTAATTAGCTCATGAAATACGGTATTCTGATGTGACAAAACCTGAATCCTGGTCGTTAAAGTGTTTGTTTGCACTCATATTTTAACTGTTAGGACTCAGGTTTTTTTATTTAAAGCAAACTATGGGACAGCAGTGCCCAACTGGGTGCTTTTTTATTACGGTTATTTAAGTTGCAAGTTTTCTAAATAATGCAGCAATACCGAACTGGCGGCCTGTTCAAGCGCGGGTGCATAGCTTTGATGATCTGCCCGCAGTGCAGGGATATTGATCTGGGCTTTGCGTAACTCACAGGTATGTCCAATCAGCCATTTCTCTAAACTTTCACTGACCACTTCAGCATGGAATTGTAGTGCTAGAATATTCTGTCCTACCTGAAAGGCCTGATTTGGATAAAGGTCAGAGCTGGCCAGTAACTCTGCCTGTTCAGGTAGATCAAAGGTATCACCATGCCAATGCAGGACGTCAATATCTTCCAGAGCTTTTAGTGGATTATTTTCAATAGAAGTAAGACTGAGTTTAGACCAGCCAATTTCTTTTACATCTCCTGGATAGACTTTGGCATCCAATGCAGCAGCAATTAACTGCGCACCTAAACAGATGCCTAACGTTGGTAAGTTCTTTTCTAGGCGAACTTTAAGTAAGTCTATTTCCTGTTGTAAGAAAGGATAGTCCTCAGTTTCATAGACTGCAATTGGGCCACCGAGAATGATTGTTAATCCGGGATGTTCAAAAGCCTTGGTGAGATCATCGATACCAGCTTCGAAATAACGCACACGTAAGCCGAGCTGATAAAAAATATCTTCCCAAGCACCTAAGTCTTCAAAGGCCAGATGTTGAATGGCATACACGGTATCGGGGAGGTGGGCTAAGTTCAACATAGTTTTTTGATATCAAGAGAATGATTTAATTTAACGTGAATCAAAAGCAAAATAAAAGGCTTTATGCCCCACATCACGTGCAAAATAAAAAATAATAAGCATCTCTGCACTATCAGTAAGTGTGTAAAAATTTTTCGTGTGATCGCTACATCAAGCAGTTCATTTTTCCTTTTATATAGAAAAGAGAGTAGAGTAAGGCTGCCGTACTGAATAAAAACAACAAGGTCATCAGGAACAAGGATATGCAGAATATACGTTTATATGTCGATAAAAATAGAATCAGCCCTTATGCCATGTCGGTTTATGTTGCCTTAAAAGAAAAGGGTTTAGATTTTCAGGAAATCGTGATTGATTTAGATCAGCAGCAACAGAAATCTGCGGCTTATCAAGCCATTTGTCCAAGTGCTAAAGTTCCGTTTTTAATAGTAGATAACTTTAGCCTGTTTGAATCATGGGCGATCACTGAATATCTGGAAGATGTCTTTTCGGCTCCAAGTTATCCGGCACTATATCCAAAGGAAATTCAGGCGAGAGCCAAATGTCGCGCCATACAAGCCTTGGTCAAAACCGATTTTATGCAAATCCGCCAACAAATGCCTTCCGATTCGGTATTTCATCCACCAAAAATATCTACATCTCTTACAGCTCCGATCACCGAAGAAATTCAGCGCTTGGTGAATGTGGCAGAACATATGCTGGAGGACATATGGTTGACTGAACACTGGTCCATTGCAGACTTTGATCTGGCCTTTATGTTGCATCGTCTGCTGAGTCATCAGGTGAAACTTCCTGTGAAAATAATAGAATATGTCGAGCGTAATTTTAAGCGGGCTTCGGTACAGGCTTGGCTGGCAGAGCATGAAAAAGCTAAAACTTTAATCTAATGTCGACTGATAAAACAGTTCATAAAAAACCTACTTAAATAGATAAAATTCAAGCGTAATATGAATCAGAACAAGACTTGAAAGATGCTGAGGATACAGTCCTCGTTGAATAAGAAGGAAGGAGTGGCCGGTGGGAAATTCACATCATCATGAGCATAGTCATGTCACCGTGACTGCAAAAAATGCCAGAAAATTATCAATAGCGCTGGGATTAACCACCACTTTTTTAATTGTGGAAGTGATTGCTGGTTTTCTAACTCAAAGTTTGGCCTTACTTTCTGATGCTGCGCATATGTTTACCGATGCTGCTGCACTGGCTATCGCTTTAGTCGCTATCAAAATTGGACAAAAACCGGCAGACAATAAACGGACATTTGGTTATCAGCGCTTTGAGATTTTGGCTGCTTTGTTTAACGCCTTAATGCTGTTTGTGGTTGCGATTTATATCTTGTTTGAAGCTTATCAGCGTTTGAGTCATCCACCAGAAATTCAAAGCCTTGGCATGATGATTGTTGCTGTTTTGGGGCTGATCATTAATCTGATTTCCATGAAAATTCTGGTGTCTAGTAGTCAGGAAAGTCTCAATGTCAAAGGTGCTTATCTGGAAGTGCTCAGTGATGCACTGGGATCTGTAGGCGTGATTATTGGAGCACTAGTGATTTATTTCACCGGCTGGATGTGGATAGATACAATCATTGCAGTATTAATCGGATTTTGGGTATTGCCAAGAACCTGGATTTTGCTGAAACAGAGCATCAATATTCTGCTTGAAGGTGTGCCGGAGGAAATTGATATTGAAAAATTACGTCACGATCTTTTGGCGCTTGATGGGGTCCAGGATATTCATCAGCTCAAGGTCTGGGCGATTACTTCCAAAAAAGTCATGCTGACCGTGCATCTGGTTGCACCGAATGTGGATTATCAGAAACTGCGGCATCAGACCTTTGAGATGCTTCACCATGAGCATCATATTACCGAGATGACCTTGCAGATTGAAGCGGAAGATTGCCCGCCGGAACATCGGGGACAATCCTCACATCCGCATTCACATGCTGAAACCCATCAGCATTGAAGTGGAATAATCTAAGCATCGGGAAAGTTGATTATTTTTTTAAAAGTGAACGAATCACATCCAGATAACTTGGCGGAGCATCGACATACTCACGCTCCCTTAACATCTGGTGCATTCTCCCCAGCTTTTGATGCGGAACAGAGGCCATTAAATGATGTTCAATATGATAGTTCACATGAATCGGGGCAACCAAAGCACGTGCCAGCCAGCCTGCACGAGTAGTTCGGGTATTGCTAAGGGCAGAATGACTGGTTTCTAATCCGGCATGTTCAGCCATGGCACGGATGCGGATGAACAAAGGAAATGGGGTGATATAGGCGAGAGGCCATAATAAATACAGTTTAGGATGGCCGCTGGCCCAAAGCGCAGAAAAAATTGCTGCATTTGAAATTAACATACCAGAACTATTTTTAAGCAAGTTTTTCGCTAACTCTAAATTGCTGCGATCACCACGCGGAATTGGCTTGGGGTCATTGGAAACACTCCATTCCAGTAATTCCAGATCCATTAATACTCGACCAGCGAGAAATTTAAGCCCCGATTGCCCATTCAGGTCACGGAAGAATTTCCTGAATAGTGAGCTTTGCGTAATGGGAAAGTTTTTTACCAACCCCAAGTCAGGATCATCTGGTTGCGAGGTTTTAGCATGATGTTTCAGATGATAAGGACGATACTTGCTGACATCATTCCAGATCGGGCGTGCACAGAGCCAGTCAGTCAAATGAGTGTTCAACCATTTGGTTTTGAACAGGCTATGATGTGAGGCATCATGCATCAAAATAGCCAGCGCAAGTTGTCGGCCAGCCAAAATGGCCAATGCCAGCGCGCACATCAGGACTTTCCCCCACGTAGGTAAATATTCCCAGCTATAGGCTACCGTGCCAAAGGTCATGACAATTATGGTCCAGGTTGAACCTACTGCCCAAGCACCATGCAAGTCTGAGGTCATGGTGAGTTCTTTAATTTCATCACGACTAAAAAGTTCTGTGACACTGACCTTGCTGTTCATTCTTCTGCCTATATTTAGTTCTTATTGTTGTATTCAATATATTTGGATGGAATATTACAGTCAATTTATTTTTGTGTGTAAAAAAGAAATAAATTAGCCCCCTTGGTCTTTAAAATAGTGTTGCCATAAAAGTTGACCCTGTTTTTCTATTTTGCGGACTGCGAGCTCAAATTGTTGTCGGGCATCGGTGTCTATCCATTCTGCAGGAAGCAAAGGATCAGCACGTAAACTAAATAGGGCAGACTTACCTAGATAAAAGGCACTTTTTGCAGCCTCTGCTAAAGTCAGATTTTGGTAATTCTCAAACCAGTCGTTAATATCATGCTGTACGGCATGATAGGTTTGATGTAGCTCTTCGATATCCCATAAATCACGAACTTCGGTTTCATTTTCCAGTTGACTGACTTGGAAAAAACGTGCGTCAGGATCTAATCCAAACTGGATTACAGCTTTTTTTAATGGACTTAGATTCAACGTTAAATTATCGGCGCGAATAAAAACATTTTGCTCTAGTTCCTGAAAACCATAATAACGCAGCGCTTTTTCTCTTTTAGATAAGGCGGTACGGTCTACACGTCCCAAAGTGCCGGTATAGACCAATACATATTTTCCGTTCCACGTGGTCGCCGTTTGCATATCAGGATGTTTGTTTAAGCTGATAAAAGAAGTATCGAATTTTTTCTCTAGCAATTGATATACGCCGCGCTCTACAGCTTGAATGACATTTTCCTGATTTAATCGGGCTACAGCGACACGGATACCATTGTCAGATATACCCAATAATTCAGCAGCAGTTAATATCCGCTTAATAGACAGGGTTGAGTTTTTAGAGGCATATAAAAGATCTAGAATTAGATGACGAGCATTTAATTTATAAGTCATGAAACGATATCGTTATGAAAGGGATTAAAAGTTTTAAAGTTTATCCACAATAGCACTTTGTCATGAATAACCCAAAAAAAATGTCAGGGTAAAAGAGGATGAATAAGTGATTTGAGATATGCATTTTATTAATAAATTTTTTTCAAACACAATAAAAAACCCTTATCTTTCGATAAGGGTTTTTCGTATTCTGGAGCGGGAAAGGAGACTCGAACTCCCGACCCCAACCTTGGCAAGGTTATGCTCTACCAACTGAGCTATTCCCGCAATGAGGTGAATTATAGAGAATTCCACAGCAGTGTCAACTCTCTATAAATCTGTTTGATTAATTAATCAACACGGCGCCAAACTGTACCTTGACGGGTATCCTCAAGAACAACACCTTGATCAAGTAAAGATTGACGGATTTCGTCTGCGCGTGCGAATTCTTTGGCTTTCTTGGCATCCTGACGCTGTTGAATCAAATCTTCAATTTGTTCAGGTGATAGTCCCAATGCTTCCTGACCAATGTCAGACTTGAGGAACTCTTCTACATCTTGCTGTACCAGACCGAGAATATTGGTCAGGTGACGCAAAGTTGCATAATAGATCGCTGCCTGTTCTGCATTTTCTTCTTTCACCGCACGATTCAGCTCTTTATTGATTTCGAACAATACCGCAATCGCTTCAGGCGTATTGAAATCATCACGCATAGCGGTATTAAAACGTTCAACCAAAGCCTCATCCAGAGTTTCAACCAGATGACCACCATAAACCGCCTGATAGGTTTTAAACGAGTGATAGAAACGAGACAAGGTATTTTTTGCTTCTTTTAAGGCAACATCCGAGTAATTTACCGGGCTACGATAATGGGAAGAGACAATAAAGTAACGCACCACTTCCGGATGGAATTTTTCAATCACGTCGCGAATGGTGAAGAAATTGCCTAAAGACTTCGACATTTTCTCGCCATCGACATTAATAAATCCGGCATGCATCCAGTAATTGACATACTGTTCACCAGTTGCTGCTTCAGATTGTGCAATTTCATTTTCATGATGCGGGAAGGTTAAATCAGCACCACCGCCATGAATATCGAAATGATTGCCTAGGCAGCAGGTTGACATTGCGGAACATTCAATATGCCAGCCTGGACGGCCATTGCCCCAAGGAGATGCCCATGACGGTTCATTTTCCTTGGCATGTTTCCACAGTACAAAGTCAAACGGGTGTTTCTTTTCGACTTCAACATCGACACGTTCAGACGCGCCGGCTTGCATATCTTCTAATTTACGGCCAGACAGACGACCATATTTGGCAAACTTCTCGACCTCAAAGTAGACATCGCCATTATTGGAAGGATAAGCCGTACCTTTGTCGACCAGGTTGCCGATCATATCTTGCATCTGATCGATATAATCTGTTGCTTTAGGTGCAACATCAGGTGCAAGGCAGCCCAGTTTGGCAAAGTCTTCATTCATCGCATCAATAAAGCGACCTGTTAATTCTGAGATACTTTCGCCATTTTCATTGGCACGTTTAATAATTTTGTCGTCAATATCCGTAATATTACGCACATATTTGACTTTCCAGCCTTGGCTACGCAGGAAGCGGATAATATAGTCAAATGCAACCACTGTACGTGCATGTCCAATATGACAGTAGTCATAAACCGTCATTCCACAGACATACAGGTCAATCTGACCTTCAACACGAGGTACGAATTCTACTTTTTTGCGTTGCTCTGAGTTATATAGAACAAATGGTTGCATAGCTGTTCAAAAGACTTCAAATAAAAGGATGAATCATCTTAACCTAAGCATAATTATTCATAAAGATAAAAGCGTAAAAAGCCTCAGTTATTTAGGGGAGTTAGGCGACAAGAGTGATTTAGGAAGAAGAGGTTTAGGAAGTGAAATGGCGATATTGAGCTTACATTTTCAGAGGCAGTGTTTGCCAGTATGATTGAATTATATTTGAATGAGTCTGGTCTGATTTGAACCAAACCTATTTTGGATAGCGTAAGCGTGTTCCCCTAAAAAATAAAAATAAGTACATTCTATAGTTTTAAAAATGGAGCGAATGTAGAGGTGGAGATACCAGATTGCGCAAGTTGAATACAATCTGAATATATTAAAAATCCGTCGAATCTTCTACATTTAGAAAGCTTACAATTGCATAGCTATGCTAAAATTGCGAAAATTATGCCCATCAAACCAGAGTTTTTCTCTGTCCTTAGCGTAGGTAAACAGGCTTTGAATCCACAAAAAACAGCGAATCAACTAGATTTCCAGAAAGTCGCACTTGAAACACTTCGCATCGAAGAAAATGCACTACAGATTTTAGCAACACAGATTGATGACCGTTTTAGCCGGGCATGTGAAATTATTCTACAGTGTACTGGCCGTCTGGTGATTACCGGAATGGGCAAGTCAGGTCATATTGGCCGTAAAATGGCGGCGACCTTTGCTTCGACCGGAACACCCTCGTTCTTTATGCATCCGGGCGAAGCCGGTCATGGCGACTTGGGTATGCTGGTGGCTGGTGATGTGCTGATTGCAATTTCAAACTCGGGCAAGAGTGATGAAATCATGATGCTGATGCCGCTGATCAAGCATCTGGAAATTCCGCTGATTACCATCAGTGGTGATGATCGTGGTCCAATGCCACAAAATGCTGATGTAGCTTTGACGCTGGGTAATATTCAGGAGGCTTGTCCACTGGGTTTAGCGCCGACATCGTCAACGACGGCAACATTGGCTTTGGGCGATGCTTTGGCGGTAGCTTTATTGGATGCTCGCGGCTTTACCTCGGATGATTTTGCACGCTCACATCCTGCAGGTGCGCTGGGTAAGCGTCTGTTATTGCATGTGAAGCATCTGATGCGTACTGGCGCAGATTTACCTAAAGTCTCGCCAGATACCGCCATGAATAAAGTATTGTACGAAATTTCCAACAAGCGCTTGGGCTTAACCACAGTCGTCGATGAAAATGATGTGTTGCTGGGGATTTTTACCGATGGTGACTTGCGTCGCTTGATTGATAAGCAGCAAGGTTTTGATGTCAATCTGGCTATTCAGGACGTGATGACCAAAAATCCGTTGACCATTTCTCAGGAAGCACGTGCAGTGGTGGCACTGGAACGTATGAATGAGCATAAAATTAATCAATTTGTAGTTGTTGATGATGCCAATAAAGTCATTGGTGTGATTAGTATGCATGACCTGATTCAGGCTGGGGTAAATTAATAAATGGCATCTTATGTATTATTAGAGCAGGCACGTCATATTGCAGCACTGGTGCTTGATGTAGATGGTATTTTAAGTGATGGCTTTGTAACGCTGACCAATACTGGCGATGAGATCAAATCCTTTGATATTCGTGACGGTCTGGGCATGAAACTGGTTCAGCAAGCAGGGATCAAGGTGATTATTATCACCGGACGTAAAAGCAATATCGTAGAAAAGCGTATGTCGGATCTGGGTGTTGATCTGGTCTATCAGGGCCGTGAAGACAAAGGTACAGCACTTCGTGAAGCCTGCGCACAGCTCAACATTGATCCTGAAGATTGCCTGTACATGGGCGATGACTGGCCTGATCTGTCTGCTTTTGCCATTGCCGGCATGAAAGTGACCGTGCCTAATGGTCATGTTGAAGTTCGCCGCCGTGCCGATCTGGTGACTCAGGCCCAAGGTGGACGTGGTGCGGTGCGTGAAATCTGCGATATGCTGTTAATGTCCAAAGGCATGTACCAAGAGTTACTTGAAAAATATACTCGTGCGCCTTATTAATAAGTCATATCTTTTGGATTAAGTACACCGCTTATGGATACTAAAGTTTTATATATTACGGCTGTGATTATTGCCGCAATAAGTGGTGGTTATTACTATTACAGCGGCAAGGGCAACAAGCTGCAGGCAGATTCTGCGCGCAGCATGACCTATTCCGCTCAAAATATTAACTTAACCCAGACGGATGAAACAGGCCAGGTGTCGGTTCGTGCCCAAGTGGACCGACTTGAGCAGAACCTGCAGCTAGAAACTTCAAAGCTAGAAAATCTGCGAGCATCGACTTATGACAATGGCAAAGTCGATGCAACTTTCTTTGCCAAAATGGCGCATGGTTATGATGACAATACAAAAGTTGTACTCTCTCAAGAAGTGTTCGCCACCAAAATCATGCAAAATGGGAAAATGCAGTTTCGTACTGAAGAACTGACCGCTTTTCCGAAAACACGTGAAATTGAAACAGACAAGACAGTGATTGTGGAATCTCCACAGGCTGAATTTGTCAGCCAGGGTCTTAAAGCCAATCTTAATGATGGTCAATACGAATTCTTTAATATTCGAGGAAAGTATGAACCAAACTCCTAAAGCCAAAATGATGCACACTTTCCTGAAGCGTATGACGCTGGCGACTGTGGTTGGACTCGGTTCAATCGCTGCTTTTGCACTGCCATCTGACCGTAACCAGCCAATCACCTTGCTGGCTGACCGGGCGACTTTCAATGAGCGGACGGGTGTGACGACGTATTCGGGCAATGTCATCATTGAACAGGGCACCATGAAGCTGCAAGCCAATTCGATTGTGGCCAATCTGAACAATAAGCGTCAGATCAGCCTGATTACGGCTACTGGCAGCCCGGCACAGTTCCAGCAAAAAGTGGATCCGGCCAAAGGTCTTGCCAAAGGTCAGGCGCAGAAAATTGTCTACAATGCTGAAACCGGGATTATTACCTTGTCAGGCAATGCCTTCCTGCAACAGGACGGTGCCAGTATTCGTGGTGCGACTTTAAAATACAGCATGAACAAAGGCGATATCGAAGCCACCGGAACACCAAACAAAACCGGTTCATCGTCTGGTCGTGTACAAATCGTGATTCCACCCTCTAGTTCAACATCCTTCCCGGGAGCGCGTGATTAATGGAGCAATCGCAGCAGGTTCAAACCCTCACCATTAAACATCTGGCGAAAAACTATAATAAACGCTGGGTAGTGAAAGATGTATCGTTCAGCATGGAAAGTGGCCAGATTGTCGGGTTACTGGGACCAAATGGTGCCGGTAAAACCACCAGTTTTTATATGGTGGTTGGTCTGGTGCGGATGGATAAGGGAGAAATCTATCTCGATGATCTGGATCTTTCCGACCTCGCAATGCATGAACGGGCACGTAAGGGGATTGGTTATTTGCCGCAGGAAGCTTCAATTTTCCGAAAACTGACGATTTCAGAAAATATTATGGCAATTCTGGAAACCCGTAAAGATATGACCAAGGCACAACGTCAGCAACGTCTGGCGGAGTTACTGGCAGACTTTAAAATCACTCATATCAAAGATTCTTTGGGCATGAGTGTATCGGGAGGTGAGCGACGTCGTGCCGAGATTGCACGTGCACTTGCGGCCGACCCAAAATTTATGTTACTCGATGAGCCTTTTGCCGGTGTCGATCCGATTTCGGTTGGAGATATTAAGGATATTATTACGACCTTGAAAGATCGCGGAATTGGGGTGCTGATTACCGATCATAATGTGCGTGAAACGCTGGCGATTTGTGAGCATGCTTATATTGTCAGTGAGGGTGCATTGCTTGCTGAAGGTACACCAGAAGAAATCCTGGCGAATGAGACTGTGAGAAAAGTTTATCTGGGTGATGATTTCACTGTTTAAATAATCCTGCTTTCTATAAAAACCCTGCATCAGGCGCCAGTTGTCGAATGCAGGGTTTTTTTTGATCAAATCAAAGTGAAAAAGATTTCTTTTAAAGGGATTTGATATATTGTTAGGCTAAAACAAGAAACATTACATAATTATGCGATTTAGGGCAGAACACTTTAAAAAAAATCAGGGGAAAACAGATCAAAAAAGAAGGGGATTGATATTTCTTCTTTTGCCTTTATCTGTGTCTTTGGGGCATGCAGAAAGCTCACCCCATTATTTTGCCAATCTCAAGAATGGCTTGGGCCAGTTGATTGCACCCAAACCAACACGGTCAGCGCATACCATTGATATTACCTCGCTTGGTCATTATTCATTAGATACATCAAAAGTAGCTGAGCTGCCGCAAATTACCCGGCCACAGTCAGGACAGCCAGCTTTAAGTTCTACGATCACAGCTGGCATTCCACAGAAAATGAATCTGATGGAAGCCGTACATCGGGCGGTGCAGCGCCGTCCTGAAATCACCCAGAGTATTTCGACATTATCTGCGCAGGCCGCGAATATTGATGTGGCGAGATCGGGTTATTATCCGCAGTTATCCGGGGGTATCGGGACAGGTGACCTCACTTCCGGTGAACGTGGACGACAAATGGTTTCTTTGAATGCCACCCAGATGCTGTATGACTTTGGCAAAATTAAAACCAATGTCAATGTGGAAGAAGCCCGCTTGGCAGAACAACAGGCCAGGGTGCTGGTCAGTCTGGACCAGGTCGCATTTGAAGTGGCTGATGCAATAGTGAATATTAAGCGCTATCAGGAGATTACCAAGATTGCCCAGCAGCAGATTCAGGGCATTGCACGGATTGCAGAAATTGCCAATTTGCGTGCCCGCGCCGGAATCAGCAGTCAGGCCGACCCGATTCAGGCGCAGTCCAATCTGGAAGCAGCGCAATAAAATCTGATTGTACAGCAGACCCAACTCAGACAATATCAACAACGCTTGCGTACCTTGCTAGGATTTGATGTATCAGCTATTGAATGGGATATTCCTGAGCGCATTGTGGCACAGGCCGATCTTTATCAAGATCCGGAATTTACCCAGATTCCGAACATGATTCTGGCACACGCCGGGGTTAATATTGCCCGTTTGCAAAAAGATCAGGCGCGATTAAGTCCTTATCCGACTATTAGTGTTAAAGGCAGTCTAAGTCAGGCGATGAATGGACGGAATCCGAATAATAATGAAGATGATGGCTTCTATAATTCAGTCATGATTGAAGCCAGCAGTAATTTGTATCAGGGTGGTGCAACACGTTCACAGACTCGTGCCGCAAGCTATGCCGAAGAAGCTGCACGCGCACAGGTCAATACGGTCTATCTGGATGTACTGGATCAGGTGCGCTTGATCCGTGAGCAAATTGAAAATAAACAAAAGCAAATGGGGGTTTTATCCCAACGCCGAGCAACCACGGTACGCACCAAAGAGCTGTATCAAGAACAATATAAATTGGGTACCCGAACCGTAGTGGATTTGCTGAATGCAGAGCAAGCCATTCATAGTGCAGCGCAGGAAATTGAAGCGGCGCGCTATGACATTTATTCGGCGATCGTACAGTACATTCAGGTCACGGGCCGTACACGGGATATTTACGCGCTTAACAGCATTTCTATTCAGGGGTTTGAAGTTCAGCCATGAGTACTACAATAATAAATTATCAACCTTGGCTTCAGGCAGTTTTAAATATTGCCCGGCATTACCGTATTGAGCCTTCTGAGGAGCGAATTCGTCTGCAACTGGACTGGAATCAGCATCATGACATCGATGACATGCTCAAGATTGTCAGTCGTCAGATGGGTTTAAATCTCCGTAAAAATAAATTTGAGCGCAGCCTGCTGAATTCATGGCGTTTACCTTTACTGGTTGAATTCGATAGTGGTGATGTGGGCGTGATCGAACGCATCGACACACAGGGCAATGTCAGCATCCAGCTCAGTGGTGATGAAGGTTTATCTCAAAGCTTTACAGTTGAACACTTAGAGACTGGCATAAAGCATCTTTATGTGCTGCGTCCTGAATCTTCAGTGCCAGATGCGCGGGTGGATGAATATATCAAACCCTTTGAGAAAAACTGGTTCTGGTCAATTGTCCTGAATGACTGGAAGCGTTATATCGATGTGATGTTTGCGTCTTTAATTGCCAATATTCTAGCATTGGCCACGATAGTCTTCTCGATGAATGTCTATGACCGTGTCATTCCATCACAGTCCATTCCGACGTTATGGGTGTTGGCCGGTGGTGTGCTGATCGCCGCGATTTTTGAGTTTGTTTTACGTGTCTCGCGGATCTATCTGTCAGACATTATTGGTAAACGTGCGGATTTAAAAATTTCTGACCGGGTGTTTGGTCATTCATTACGGATTAAAAACAATGAACGTTCCAAATCAACAGGAACCTTCATTTCACAAATTCGCGAGCTGGTGACTTCAACCACAGTTACGGCCATTGCCGATCTGCCATTTTTCTTCCTGTTCTTGGGCATCTTCTGGGTGATCGGTGGCAATCTGTTCTGGGTCATGTTACTCGTTGTGCCCTTAATGATTCTTCCAGGGATTCTGGCGCAGAAAAAACTGGCACAGCTGGCCCAGTTGGGGATGCGCGAATCTGCCATCCGCAATGCCTTGCTGGTAGAAGCTGTAGAAGGAATTGAAGACATCAAGCTGTTAAGAGCTGAAACGCGTTTCCAGAATCAGTGGAATCATATGAATGAAGTATCAGCCGATGTCAGCATACAGCAACGTAAAATTGTCGGCTTGATGACCGCCTGGACTCAAAAAATTCAGGGGCTGACCTTTGCGATTGTGGTTTTAGTCGGGGCCTTTGCGGTGATGGAGGGTGACATGACCACAGGCGCACTGGTGGCCTGTTCGATTCTATCTTCACGCATGCTGGCACCAATTTCACAAATTACGGGTGTACTGGGTCGCTTGCAACAGGCTAAAGTCGCCAAGGCTGGTCTGGATGAACTCATGAAAAAACCAGTGGATCAGCCGGATTATTCGCACCTGATTCATCGTCCGGCACTGGATGGGCATTATGAGCTCAACGGGGTGGTGTTTAAATATGGCGATGATGATCCGAAACCGAGTTTGATGATTCCCAAGCTGGAAATCAAGCCGGGGGAGAAAATCGCGATTCTGGGCCGTAATGGTGCAGGAAAATCGACCTTGTTACAGCTTTTGTCTGGGATGCAGACACCGTTACAGGGCAAGGTCAAGCTGGATGGTATTGATCTGACCCTGATTGATCCGTCAGATGTGCGGCGTGATATGAGTTTGCTAAATCAGAACTCGCAGTTATTTTATGGTTCAATTCGTGAAAACCTGACTTTGGGTGCACCTTTGGCCACCGATCAGCAAATTCTGGAAGCCTTACAAATTACCGGTGCACTGGGATTTGTACAGGAGAAAAAAGAAGGACTGGATCATATCCTTTTAGAGGGTGGTGTCGGCTTTTCTGGTGGGCAGCGTCAAGCCTTGTTATTGGCACGGTTATTGATCCGTCAACCAAAAAATTTGCTACTGGATGAACCGACCGCTGCCATTGATGATGTGTCAGAAAAACAGTTGATTGATCATCTTAAAGGTTATTTAACCCATCGTACGATGATCGTTGCGACCCATCGCCGTGCGGTATTGGAACTGGTGGATCGTATTCTGGTGGTCAATGATGGCAGGATTGTGATGGATGGACCAAGGGATCAGATCCTGAATCAGTCGCAAGGTGGTAATAAGCGGGTTGTGGGAGCAAGTGCATGAGTGAACTACAACAACTAAAACGTTCCAGCAAGGTCAGCTTTCAGGAGCCGCCCTTACCGAAATCAAGTATCATCATCTGGATTATCGGCATTGGCCTATTGGTATTGCTGAGCTGGGCCTGGTTATTCAAATTGGAAGAAGTATCTACCGGTACTGGAAAAATAATTCCATCATCCAAAGAGCAGGTGATTCAGTCTCTGGATGGCGGTATTTTGACTAAACTTAATGTCAAAGAAGGTGAGATTGTCGAGCGTGGGCAAGTATTGGCCCAGCTTGATCCGACCCGCTTTGAATCCAACGTCGGTGAATCAGAATCCTTGCTGGTGTCATCACGTGCCACTTCAGCCCGTTTACGTGCGGAAGTCACCGGCGCACCGTTGGTCTTTCCTGAAGAAGTGTTGAAATACCCCAAATTGGTTAAAGAAGAAACGGCCCTGTATCAGTCGCGTCGAGCCAATTTGCAAGAATCTGTTGCAGGCCTGGAACAGGCTTTGTTACTGGTGCAGCAAGAACTGGAAATGACCGCTCCCTTGGTCGCCAAAGGGGCAGCCAGTGAAGTTGAAGTGTTGCGTCTAAAACGTGAAGCCAATGACCTGCGTAATCAGATGAATGATATCCGTAATCAATATTATGTAAATGCGCGGCAAGAGCTGTCCAAAGCCAATACCGATGTGGAAACTCAGCAACAGGTGGTACGTGGCAAGTCGGATACTTTGAGCCGAACTGTTTTTAAATCACCGGTTCGCGGTGTGGTCAAAGAGATTGATGTGATGACGCTGGGCGGCGTGATTCCACAAAATGGCAAGTTGATAACCATCGTGCCACTAGATGAAAAATTACTGGTTGAAGCTCGAATTTCGCCGCGTGATATTGCCTTTATTCGCCCTGATCAGGAAGCGCTGGTCAAAATTAGCGCCTATGATTATTCAATTTATGGCGGGCTAAGCGGTAAAGTAACCATGATTTCACCGGATACCTTGCGTGATGAAGTCAAGCAGGATCAATTTTATTATTGGGTGTATATCCGTACCGATAGCGACAAGCTCAGCAATAATGCCGGGCAGGAGTTCAATATTACTCCAGGGATGGTGGCCACCGTGGATATTCGTACTGGTTCAAAAACCGTGATGGATTATCTGATCAAGCCATTTAATAAAGCCAAAGAAGCCTTGCGTGAACGGTAATATTTGCCAAGCAATTGAGTAAAACAATCGATCAAAATCAGGCCTCTCCGTGGAGAGGCTTTTTATTTGTCTGTGCAAAGCGGGTATACTGCAGCAGTGAGAGTTTAAAGCCTGAAGTTATGCCATTTACCATTGCCAGCCTGGTCAGTTTTGAGGAAGACATCAAAAAAAGCCGCTTTCAGGCCTTTGCCACACCTGTTGAAAATGAGCAGGACGTCAAAGATTTTCTGGAGGCTTATCGCGATCCAAGTACCACCCATCAATGCTGGGCCTGGAAAATTGGCCATCAGGTACGCTTTAATGATGATGGTGAACCTTCAGGTACTGCAGGACGCCCGATTCTGGCAACCATTGAAGGCAATGAGCTGACCAATGTGCTGGTGCTGGTCAATCGCTGGTATGGCGGGATCAAGCTGGGAACAGGGGGCTTGGTACGTGCCTATGGCGGCTGTGCTGGACAATGTTTGTTGTTAGCAGAAAAAATTGAACTGATTGAAAAGAAAAAGGTGCAATTTTCCTGTCAATTCAATGAGTGGGCCATCTTTCAATATGAGTTGAACCAGCAACAGATTGACTATCAGGAAGAATATACAGCTGAAGGAGTACAGGTCAGAGCCTTATTTCAGTTACATCAAATTCAACCTTTTGCCCTAAAAATTCAAGATGTGACCCGTGGCCGGGAACAGCTCAAAATCATAGAAGAAGCGACAGATGACTGACGTAGATCCATTACTGAAATATCGTGAGCAGCATAAACATCGCCTGAATTATATGCCTTGGCTGTACTGGTCCTTAAAGCCTAAAAATCGCGGTTGGGCAGAAGCGTGGCAAAAGGACTATCAGGCTTATCTGATGGAGATGGAAACCGTCGAGATTGGTGAAAACTGTTTTATTTCACCTCTTGCACATATTTTCGCGGAGCCGGGACGCAAAATCATTATTGGTGATAATACCTTTATTGCCGCAGATTGCACCTTGCATGGCCCTCTGGACATTGGTAATGAAGTGGCGATTAATCATCACTGTATTCTGGATGGCGGTCGGGTGGGGATTAAACTGCATGATCAGGTGCGTATCGCCGCTTATTGTCATCTTTATGCCTTTGATCATGGCATGGATTTGGAGCAGCCGATTTATCAGCAGCCAGTACGTTCGCAAGGCATCGAGATTGGTCGGGATGTGTGGCTCGGTGCGCATGTCGGTATCAAGGACGGAATTAAAATCGCAGATCAGGCCGTGGTGGGAATGAACAGTATGGTGACCAAGGATGTCGAGAAGCGTGCGATTGTCGCCGGTAATCCGGCCCAATTCATTCGCTATCGTGAATAAGCTTTTGGAAGTCAAGTGCTTGATGCAACAGCCTGACTCAGCAGATGGTTCGATATATTGATCTATATTTGTTCACATAAAAGTTAACATATTTCAAGTCAAGCCTTACAGATTTCGCTGCACATTTTTGAATGCTTATGCTAAGTTAAAAATAACTAAGAAATTTTTATCATAAATAGAAGAGAGGCTAAACATGAAACGTGTCATCGCCTGCATCGACTCATCACCATGTATAAACGCGCTGGCTGACGCGGCGGCATGGATTGCCAAACAGACTGGCCGTGAACTGGTCCTGTTACAGGTTTTGGATTATTACCCGGCCAGTTATCATCTGGGGGAAATCAGCGGAGTGATTGGCTTTGAAAGTAATGCCATGTTACTGAAAGAACTGGCTGAGCTTGAACAAAAACAAAGTGAAATTGCGCTGGATTATAGCAATAACCTGCTGCAACACATTTCCGAGCGGATTCTGGCAGAACACGGTATTCAAACCACACATATTCAGGAAAAGGGTGATTTTCTGGAGCAAAGCTTCCAGATCCTGCAGCCTGATGATATCGCGGTGATTGGATTGCTTGGTGAACGCTCGGCTGAAAAAAACAAACCGATCGGTACCAATGTGGAAAATTTTATTCGTGGGGCCAATTGTACCGTGATGACGGTCGGAGAACAGTTTAAGCCGCCGACACGATTTATTTTCGCCTATGAATATTCACCGACCTGTATCAAGATGATGAAACGGATTGCGGAAAGTGATCTGCTGCGCTTATTGCAATGCCATTTGTTATATATCGGTGATCATGCTGAGATTCTGAATGAGCCTTTGCAATATTTAAATCAGGCTGGTTTAGATGTGGTGCCACAATACCGCTATGGCGATGTCGCAGAAAATATTTTGACCTATCAGCAGGAACTCGGAATTCAGCTGATCGTGTTGGGTGCATTTAGTCACAGTAAAATTCACCAGTTCTTTTTGGGCAGTATTGCGACCACGATTTTCCGGAATTCAAAAGTGCCTTTACTGGTTGCGAAGTGAGAATTGCATATAATAGCCAAGCGCGAAGTCTAATCGTAAATTGTTACAGCTTGATTTAAAAATGACCAGAGTTATCCTCATATATTGTGGATAACTCTGTGGTTAATATTTATAAGTTAATGTTATTTATGGTAAATATGTCATTGGGTGATTTTTGTTCTTCTTGTTTTATTTCACAATCGCGAGTGCAAAACCATCATGTCCTTTGCTGCCAACCGTTTGTAAAGCAGTGCATGACAAGATACGTGGATGATTTTGAAGCGCTTTAAACATGTCACGAATGCCTTCAATACTTGGTTTATTATTGTCCGGGTTAATGATTTCGCCAGCACGAATCACATTGTCCAGAAAAATAAGTGTACCTGAGTGCGACAGGTTTAAACTGAGTTCCAGATATTCCGGATAACTCTGTTTGTCTGCATCAATAAAGATGAAATCGAAAGCTTCCGTATCTTCAGGCAGGGCTTTAAGCACATCTGCTGCACGGCCGCATTTCAGTTCGACGGTCTGTTTAAGCTGCGCGCGATCAATATTTTCCTGACCCATTGCCGCATGGGTATCACGTCCTTCAATCGTCAGGATATAGCCATCATCAGGCAAGGCACGTGCCAGCCACATGGTGCTATATGCTGCAAATGTGCCGAGTTCCAGTACACGTTTACACTGGTTCATCTGGATTAGCATCTGCAACAACATGCCTTGATTTGGTGCTACAGCCAGATGATCAGGAAAACCGTGCGCTGCGGTATTCTCAAGAGTTTGATTCAGAATGGGGTCTTCAGGAATTAAATGTGAATCAATGTAGTGATCAATGTCTGTCCACATTTGTTGCATAGTCTTAGCACCTCGATTGCGATGCGTGCATTTTAAACTTTTCGCGGCAGAGCGCAATTTATTGTTCTATAGGTGCTGATTTTTTAGGCTCTAAAAAGTCCTGGATGAACTTTGTAGAGCGGTTGTCATGACTTAGTAATTACACATCGAAGAATTACGGCCTAAACTCGGTCCCCAAGTACGATAACCTTGGGTATCGATGTGGATTTGGCCAGAAGCATACATGCCGAGTCCCATATTTAGGCTTTGACCATGCTGGACCCAGAACTGACACAATTTGAACTTGGTATTTTCAATATAGCTATAATCTTGTGCCTGAGGATATTCAGGCCCAATCCGGAAATCGATCGCAGAGTTGTAAAGATGGCGTGAAGAATTGGCACCACCGGCACACTGGTTCAAAGGCAGGTCACGATAGACTGATGTGACTTCAAAATCAGTCAGTACATTGGCTGCAACCAGATATTTAAAGACTTTTAAAGTTGGGATCTGATTGGCCCATAATTCACGGCTTGGAATCATGTATTGGGAACGGCCACACTTGGCCCAATCACGTGCAGTACGCATCAATTCGAAACTCGGAATGATATTGCCAACCCCATGACGTTCCAGAAAAACCTCATATTCACGCACGCGTGACAAATTATCCAGTGCCGATACCCAGTGGGTATACACATAAGGCACAGTTTTTGGGTGGGCTTTACGATCGTATTGAACACGTTCTTGTGGAATGTAAATCCGTTTTCCAGCAGGTGTGGTGGCCTGTCCAGGTTGTTTTGTGGTCGTGGTACAGCCCACAAAAACAAGAGGAATTATACAAAGACTCAATAATCCCTTTAACAAGTTCTTCATTTATAGAAATCAGATATTTACAAAATAGCGCTATTTTAGACTAAATATAGGGAGAAATTTGGAGAATATTGCAATGAAATGTGTGCGTTGAGTATAAAAAAGATCAGCATTTGCTGATCTTTTAAAGTTTAAACTAATTACTTTTCAAGGTATTGTAATTTGTCTGCTTTGCCATTCCATTCTTCACGGTCTGCTGGCTGGTCACCAATTTGTGTGATATTTGGCCATTTTTGTGACAGGTCAGCATTCAGTTCAATAAAGACTTCCTGACCTTCTGGTAATTCGTCTTCAGAGAAAATTGCATTTGCCGGGCATTCAGGTTCGCATAACGCACAGTCGATACATTCGTCCGGGTTAATCACAAGGAAGTTAGGACCTTCATAGAAACAGTCTACAGGGCAAACTTCAACACAGTCTTGATATTTACATTTAATACAATTTTCAGTGACAACGAAGGTCATGGCGACAGCTACCTAAAAAATATGGTTCTAATTACGAATGCTGTATTTTAGGCAAAAACAGGGGGAACTAACAATTCCTTTTATTGATATTTGTTATATATAGGGCTGTTAAATTTGAAAAAAGGTCGCATACCGATGAATTACAGCATTCATCGGTATGTTCAGGACATCGACCCTATGCCAGATGAGGTCTAGGACCGAGAATTAACTTGGCTGTTTGATCAGGTCTTTGAGCGCATATAACTGCTGCAAGGCTTCACGCGGAGTTAAACTATCTACATCAATATCTTCGAGTAAGTCCAGTGCAGGCGATTCTTTTTCAATTTCGATGATACGTTCTATAGGCTCCATAACTTCAGGCATTGCAAACAGATCATGCTGCGGGCTCAGTGGCTTGGCCTGATGCTGTTTTTCCAGAATCTTTAAGCGGTTTTGCGCTTCTTTAATCACCGCAGCCGGAATGCCTGCCAATTTCGCGACTTGCAAGCCATGACTTTGACTGGCCGGGCCATGTTGCACCTTATGCAATAAAATCAGATTACCATTCAGCTCTTTGGCCGTGACATGGTAGTTATTAATGCCACTTTCCTTATCCAGTTCAGTCAGTTCGAAATAATGGGTAGCAAATAGACATAAACATTGAATGCGTTTGGTCAGATCCAGCACACAGGCCCAAGCCAAAGACAAGCCATCATAGGTACTGGTTCCACGGCCAACTTCATCCATGAGTACCAAAGACTGGCTGGTGGCATGATGCAGGATTTGCGAGGTTTCGGTCATTTCCACCATAAAGGTTGATTTGCCGGTCGATAAATCATCGGCAGAACCAATACGGGTAAAGACACGGTCAACCGGACCTAAAGTTGCAGCTTGCGCTGGAACATAGGCACCACAATAAGCCAGCAACACGATCAATGCAGTCTGGCGCATAAAGGTGGATTTACCACCCATGTTGGGGCCGGTAATGATGGCCATGCGATGGGAAAAATCCAGTCGCGTATCGTTCGGAGTAAAGGCCGATTTACTGAGGGCTTCTACCACTGGATGTCGTCCAGCAGTGATACTTACACCGATTTCAGGGCTAAATTTTGGACGCGACCAGTTGCGTAAACGCGCCTGATGGGCAAAATTAGCAATCAGATCAATCTGGGCAATGGCGCTGCTCATCATCTGTAAACTGCCGATATCCTGACGCAGTTCATCCAGCAGCATTTCAAACAGCATTTTTTCACGGGCCAAGGCACGCGATTCGCTAGATAAGACTTTGTCTTCAAATGCTTTCAGTTCAGGCGTGATGTAGCGTTCGGCATTTTTCAGGGTTTGCCTGCGGATATAATGCTCGGGTGCCTGTTCGGCTTGTGCTCGGGTTAACTCAATATAATAGCCACTAACACGGTTATAGCCGATTTTCAGTCCCGGAATGCCGCTTTGTTCACGCTCTTTGATTTCCAGATCAATCAGGAACTGGCTGGCATGATCACGAATCTGACGCAGTTCATCCAGTTCACTGTCAAAACCTTCTGCAATGACATTACCATCACGCAGCAGGACGGGTGGATTTTCTACAATGGCTGACATCAGGCGTTGATGCAAACCATGGAAGTCGCCGAGTTCTTCATTGAGCTGCACCAAGAGCGTGGACTGTTGCTGACTCACAATCGGTTGCAGGGCATGACGTAAAAATGGAATTTGCGCACAGGCCTGACGCAGTTGTACCAGATCACGTGGGCGGGCACTGCCAAGCGCAATACGGCTCAGCACGCGTTCAATATCGCTAATCTCTTTAAGCACCAGACGTACAGGTGCTTCGTGGAAACCTTGCAGCAAGGCTTGAATGGCATCCAGGCGCTCATCCAGCAGCGCGGTATCGCGTAAAGGTTGCATCAGGGTGCGACTGAGCAAGCGTCCACCCATAGCAGTCTGACAGTCATTGATCAGTTGAAATAAGGATGTCCCATGTTCAAATAAAGGCTCAATCAGTTCAAGATTACGGCGTGTCACCGGATCCAAAGCAATAAAATCTGAACTTTGTTCTAGCTGAATCGTGCGGATATGCGGTAACGCAGTTTTCTGGGTTTCTTTTGCATAGTGAATCAGTGCCGCAGCCGCTGCTTTAGCCAAAGGTAAATGATCAATGCCGAAACCTGAAAGCGTGCTGACAGCAAACTGGTCGCATAAGGTTTTTTGCGCATTGTTCAGGTTGAAGTCGACATCGGGACGTTTGGTGACCGAGATATCCAGTTGCTGTTTGAGTTGTTCGGTCAATGTCGGATCAGTGATACTTTCATCCAGCAGAATTTCGCTTGGCATCAAACGCGCCAGTTCAATCATGAGCTGGTTAAGATCATAATCCTGCTGCTGGACTTTAAATAGGCCGGCGCTGAGATCAAGAAGTGCAATGCCGATCTGATTCTGCTGAATACATAAAGCCACCAGATTCGAGCTCTGATGTGCACCGAGCATGGCATCATCGGTCAGTGTGCCCGGCGTAATAATTCGAACTACACCACGCTCAACCGGTCCTTTGCCAGTAACCTCGCCGATCTGCTCGCAGATCACCACGGTTTCGCCTTTTTTGACCAGACGTGCCAGATAGCCCTCGGCTGCATGATAAGGCACGCCCGCCATAGGAATTGGCTGACCATTGGCTTTACCACGATGGGTCAGGGTAATGCCTAAAATCTTGGCTGCCTTGTGTGCATCTTCAAAGAACAGTTCATAAAAATCACCCATACGATAAAACATCAAAGAATGCGGATGCTGCATTTTCACCGACATGTATTGCTGCATCATGGGCGTTAAGGTAGAAAGATCAGCCATAATTTCTGAACTGGTCATTAAAAATAAATCCTTTCAACAAGAGATAAATGCAAATACTGCTCAATAGGCTATGCAGGAAAATTTAAAGCACATTTTCAATCAGGCCAATCCAACATGGTTGAGCACAGGAGATCGAAAATGTGAAATGAATCTGCTGATTCAATTCAGCTTTAAAGCTGTATTGCAGCAAGTCTATCAAATTTAATTTTTAGAAAGAAATGAAATTCCAGATGAATCTTTAAGTCAGCGCTCAGATCTGTCGCTATGGCTTCTTATTCAGCATTATTTGCAATTTTAAAAAATAAACCACCGGATGCGAACATGCGGTGGCAAGTCTCAATCAAGACGATAGTTTATTCCGGATCATAAAGACCAAGATCGGTCAGATGTAATCTGAGAATCCGGCGTAATTCCAGTACGGCTTCAGGCGTTTCCTGAATCGAGTGGCCACCCTTAATGACTTTGCTAGATACAGCACCATTTAGGTAAGCACTCTCATATGAAACGATATCATCGCTCATGAGCTTGGTGTCTTGCGTATCTACGGTATTGCCGATAATCGAGTGAAATTTGATATCTTTAGAAGGCTGAATATCCTGGGTCAACGCCGTGAATTTTGAATTTTCACTCAGATCGCTTGGGCCATTTTGAATCAGGTCATGCCCCAGTTCTTTGACAAACTCGTTTAACCCGATCTGGCCTTGCAGGGTATCGGCAAAGGCACCCAAAAATGCACCCGGTATACGGATAATTTTACGGGCCAGTTTGGTATGCCAGCGGTCGGCATATTCTGTCCCACGATGTGGTGTCGCTAAGAAAATGGCCCGAGTGAAATTTGGAATAGGCCGCATTTGCAGGCGTGCTTTAAAGAGCGGGTTATCCTTAAATTGTGCAATGCGGGTATTTTGTACCAGCTTGAATGCATCTTGGGTAATATCGGCCTGACTGACCATTAAACGGGCAATCACACCTCCCATGCTATGTCCGACCAGTACCGCATCTTTTTTGGCTGGTGCATTGTTCGCGACCTGGGCAAAGCCTTGCTGAACCAGTGCATTAATTTGAAAACGGCTTTCCAGAATCGGCATATTAGTAGAATAAAATACCTGCCAGACCTGGAAATTTTCTCTTAATACCGGATCACCCATAATGTCGTTGGTCAGACGAATCCAGGCTTCAGGACTACTGGCCAGGCCATGAATCAATACCAGCACTTTCTTGTCCGGATTATAAGGTTCCAGCATGTACAGGTGCGGCATGCTCAGACTGTCTTCGCGATTAATCAGCGTCAGATAGGCTAAACGCCCCAGATTGTTCTCGGCCAGCCATAAACCGTAAGGTGCGGAAAAGTTGGCGGCTAGCGCATATTCTTTCGAAGCTACTTTGATCTTTTCATGTTTATAAGGGTCATACAGTTTCAGGTGAAACTCCGAAGTAGATAAAATCTGTTCAGTCGAATTCGCGGATTTTGGTACAGCAGTAATGGTGGTCGCCAGATAGCGTGCTGAATGAATGTTAGGATTTTTACCATTTGGATAGTTGTGCTTGAGCGGATCGACAATATATTTTTTATCCTGCTCGGTTTGCTGTGCTTCAGGTAAAACCACTAAAAATTCTGAACCAAAACCATCACGGCGGGTGATGGAACGTAGGCCGGAAAAGTTCATGTTATAGGTAGACATCAGCTGTTCAATGGTCTGGTTTTTCAGCTGCGGAAAATTTTCCAGATCAATGGTGTATACACTGTCACCGACCTGAATGCGCTGGCCGGACTGTTTGGCTTCATAACGTTCAGCATAGCGTTGAATCAGATGAGCAATTGCCAGGTTATAAAAGTCACGAATCTGGACCTGGCGGTTATCAAAAATACGCTCTTGCGGCGCACGCTCGGTTTTAAATAGATAGGCATAGCTATAACGAATGCTTTTATCCAGCATAGTGAGCTGCTGATCCAGACATTTCTGGATGTTCTGCTTGTGTTGTTGCTGTTTTTCCGGTGATCGGGTTTTGTTTAAAATTCCGGTGTTACATTCAGCAGACTTGGCATTTTGTAAGGAGTTGGCTAGATATAATTCACTTGCTGTAGAAAGCAATTGTTCATCTAAAATCTGGGGAATACTTTTCAGATCTTCCACACATTCTTCGGGCTGATCAATACAGATCTGAGCTTCAAGACCTGTCATGGACAACACATTCAGACTGGCTTCGCTAAGCTTGTCGCGGGTCAAGATACTGTCACGCTCATTGTTCAGCGTGACATTAATCGCCTGTTCCTTAACACTGACCACCTGACAGCCGCTGAGTATGCTGGTGATGAGTAAAGTGCACAGCATTAATCTTTTATTTATTTTTTCGTGCATAAAACTTTTCACTGAATTCAAGTTATAAAGCGGGATAATGTTTTGTATTTTACTAATTTTTTCCCATAAAAATAGACCGCCGTAGCAGTCTATTTGTAATCAAATTGAAGCGAATCTTGATTATGGGGTCACCGGTGCTGTTGCTGGGTCTGTAGCCGGAGCAGGTGTTGAGCTTTGCAGAATTTGCCAAACATTCCAGCGGCCATTTTTCTCAATTTCCTGAATCAGGCGGTCAGCCACTTCAGCTTCTTGCGGATATTTCACCTTATAGTTCGCCAAGGTTTGAGTGGCATTTTTCTTCTGTTCCAATGCAATATAGTTATTGGCTGCAGAAAGATAAGCCTCCTGAACGCCAGCTTTCATGGCTTTGTCCAGATAAGCGATGGCTTCACGTTGACCACCGCCTTCAGACAGACCAAAACCAAACCAGAAGTTGACCTCAGGATCTTCTGGATTAATTTTGAGAATACGCTGGGCATAGGTCAGGGAATTGGTGGTATAAACTGAACCCAGATCCAGGTTACGTGCCATCACGCTGGCTTTAAAAGCACGCATCAACACATCAAAAGAGGCATTTGGACGGGCCGCTAAAGTATCCAGTTGTCGGGTGACTTCACGCAATTTGGCTTCAAAACCACGGCGTTCCTGACGATCGCTGAAACGTGGTGGATAATGACGTGCCTTACCTTCGACCATTTGCAGGAAATCGTCAATTTCGGTGATATCGATTTCATTTGAATTGGCAAGTGCTGCATAACGCATTGCACGTGTATTGCTATCTACCACTGGAATAATCAGTTTATTCACATCCAGGGTCAGTTGCTTGGATGGATCATTAGGATCCGTCACCACCATCTTGGTTACAGGCTGCGCTGCAGCTTTTTTCAAATGCACTTCAAATTCAGGCGGTTCATTATAATTGAATGGATTTAAAGCATAAAATGGTGGGCTCAGTTCAGGCTCTACAAAAACCACTTGGTCCACAGGTTTCTCAGCAGATTTCTGAGGAGTGGTGGAACACGCAGTAATTGTGAATGCTAAGCAAGCAAGTGCCAAGGGCTTAAAGGTCATAATAGTCATCCATTCTGTTATTTTTAAAACATCTATTCAAAAATTGCATGATCGTCAGTCTATGAAAAGTATAACGATCATGCAAGTAAACCCGTGTTACAGAGTGAAGTGTGATATTCAGGCTTTGGATTGGCTGGTTTGCGCTTCACATTCACGGCGCGCTTCTTCCAGAATCTCCAACTCTTTTTTGCTCAAAGGCTGGCCATCCTGTTGCTGCTTGTTAAAGGTCGGATCTAACAAAGAAAGACGATTGCACAAGTTGTTCATGCGTTTTTCATTTTGCTGAATGCGATCCAGCAGAATCCGCATACCTTCTAAAATCGGATCAGACTGGTCTTCAGTCGCGGCATAGGGCTGGAAACCGATACTTTCGGCATAGTCACGACGACGGGCTTCAGCATCATCTTTGGGTTTGTCTTTAGTGATAAAACGTGCCGGGTTGCCCACCGCTGTGGCGTTCTCAGGAACCGCTTTGGTGACGACCGCATTAGAACCGACTTTGGCATTTTTACCCACGGTAAATGGCCCTAGAATCTTGGCACCAGCACCGACCACCACGCCATCTTCTAGGGTCGGATGACGTTTACCCTTATTCCAGGTCGTTCCGCCCAAAGTCACGCCGTGATAAAGCGTCACGTCATCGCCAATTTCAGCAGTTTCGCCAATGACCACACCCATACCGTGATCGATAAAGAAACGGCGGCCAATTTTTGCGCCGGGATGAATTTCAATGCCGGTGGCAAAGCGGCTAAACGAAGACAACGCACGCGCAGTTCCTTTACAGTCTTTATTCCATAGCTCATGTGCCATGCGATGCATGATCAGCGCATGAATGCCAGGGTAAGTGGTTAAGACTTCTAAGGTATTGCGTGCTGCAGGATCGCGCGCAAAGACAGCTTGTATATCTTCTTTGAGCTGTTTTAGCATTAGATTTGATCCTCGTCCTGTGATGATGTGTGTGAAGATTTTTTCCAGGTACCGTTGTTCAATGCCTGAACACGGCTGAAAATACCACGAAGTAAGTGATATTCCATACGATCTAATTGTATACGTCCAAAGAGGCGACGCAAGCGTAAAGGCAATAATCTTGGATTTTTTGGATCCATAAATTCAATTTCTGCCAGCATTTTTTCCAAATGCGGATAGAATTGTTCCATCTGGGCATGGTTGACCAAGGGTTCATCCCATTCCATTTCAATGCCATCAATGACTTGCATGGTCGCTTTAGCATCACGTGGCTGTTCAATTTGACTCATCGTCGCCATGCGCATCTCATAGCAGATCACCTGAATCGCCTGAGCTACATTCAGTACGCCATAATCAGTATTCACAGGAATAGTCAGGTGATAGTTGGCCATCGCCAGTTCTTCATTGGTCAGACCACGGTCTTCACGGCCAAATAAAATCGCAACTTCCTGCTGCTCTTGAACAACAGCGGTCATGGCTTTTTCTGCGGCAGGACGCACATCTAACAGCGGCCAGGGAATGGTACGGCTGCGTGCGCTGGTACCGAATACAATCTGACAGTCTTTAATGGCATCTTCCAGGCTTTCTACAATCTCGATCTGCTCGATCAGGTCAGTTGCACCCGCAGCCAGCGCATCAATATCCGGATGCGGATAGGTTTTCGGTGCCACCAGAACCAGTTTGGACAGGCCCATGGTTTTCATGGCACGTAAGGCACTGCCGATATTGGCAGGTAAAGTGGTATTGACCATGACAATACGCACATGGGAGAGATGTGCTGAAACAGCAGCATTGTCAATTTGACTCATGAGGATTCCAATTTTAAGGTGTTTTAAAGATCAGGATTTATGAATATTGCGGTTGGGATTCAGCCTGATACATTTCCAGTGCATCATCCATGCTCATGCCTGCAGGCGGCGGAGGAATATCCACCGGCTTGGCCTGTTCATAGAACACGGCTTTGGCAGCTTTGGACTTGACCTGGTATTCAATATGCAAGGCTTCTTTACCAAAATAATCACGCAATTTGGCTAGGAGCTCATCCAGTGGGGCGACTTTCCAGTTGAGACCCAGATGCAGTTCAGTCGTGGCATACGGATAGTCCAGATATAGAATCACCGGAATATGTGCGGACATATCGACATTGCAATAAGGAGTCAGAATTTGCTGCAGGTCACGGCTCAAGCTCTTACTGAAATGCTCGGCTGTGAGGGTGATCTTGATGCTATTGGCACGTTTCTGGCGAATTTCATTCAGGCTAAATGCCTTGGTGAGGCGTCCCATCGGACGGTCAAAGCCTTCACGCTCATAGATTTCGCCTTCAATCACCACCACTTTATCGAGCTGGATAATCTCTTTAAAGCGGTTGAAGCGTTCGTGATTGGCTGAAATCTCAATCCGTGCCGTACCATCATCTAGGGTCATCATCATCCGGTTCGGGAAGTTGGCAATATCTACCACCAGTCCTGCAAACACGGTGGTTACACCACGGCGGGTCGGCGTTAGCTCATTGATCTGACTAGGCACAAAGGCTTTCAGCTCATTGCGATACACATCAATCGGGTGGCCGGTCAGATACAGACCAAGTGTGTCTTTCTCACCTTTCAGGCGAACTTCATCCGCCCAAGGTTTGACGGGTTTAGATGGCTTGCGCTGAACTTCTTCCACTTCGCCAAACAAGTCCATGATGCCGGTTTCACGGTTGGAACGTGCCTGTTCCGCAGCTTGAACCGCTTCAGGCAGTTGCGCCATCAGGTCGGCACGATCAATGCCTAAGCAATCCAGTGCACCTGAGCGAATCAGTGCTTCCAGGGTGCGCTTATTGATTTTTTTCAGGTCAATACGATGACAGAAATCAAATAAGTCACGGAATGGACCTTCTTGCGCACGTGAGTCAATCACCGATTGCATCGCCGCTTCACCGACGCCTTTGATTGCCCCCAGACCATAGACAATAGTTTGCTCATCAGTGGCATGGAATTGATACAGCGACATATTCACTGACGGCGGCAAAACTTCCAGATTATTCTTGCGACAGTCATCAATCAGAAATACCACGTTGTCGGTGTTCTGCATCTCCGAGGTCAATACCGCAGACAGGAATTCCGCCGGATAATGCGCTTTTAGCCATGCAGTTTGGTAAGCAACCAAAGCATAGGCAGCCGCATGCGATTTGTTAAAACCATAGCCGGCGAACTTTTCCATATAGTCGAAGATATGGTTGGCGGTAGCTTCATCAATGTCTTTTTTCGATGCACCTTCAATAAAGATCTGGCGCTGTTTGACCATCTCTTCCGGTTTTTTCTTACCCATGGCCCGACGTAACAAGTCCGCGCCACCGAGGGTATAGCCAGCACAGTATTGTGCAGCCTGCATGACCTGTTCCTGATACACCATAATCCCGTAGGTGGGTTCTAGTACGCCTTCAAGTAATGGATGCAAATATTCAAAATCACCACCATGCATCCGGTGAATAAAGTCAGGAATCAGATCCATCGGGCCTGGACGGTACAGCGACACGAAAGCAATAATTTCTTCAAACTTGCTCGGGCGTGCCTCTTTCAGCATCTTTTTCATGCCCACGGATTCAAACTGGAATACCGCGGTGGTGTTAGCATTGGCAAAGACCAGATATGCGTCTTTATCCTCAAGCGGGATATAGGCAATATCTAAAGGTTTATCCGCTTTGATGCGTTTATTAATATTTTTAACCGCATCTTCAATCACCGTCAGGTTACGCAAACCCAAGAAGTCAAACTTCACCAGACCTGCAGATTCGACATCGTCTTTATCGAACTGTGCCACGCGTCCGGTACCATCGGCATCACACATGACCGCAGAGAAATCGGTAATTTTGGTTGGCGAGATCACCACACCACCGGCGTGTTTACCGGTGTTTCGGGTAATACCTTCCAGTTTCAGTGCCATTTCCCAGATTTCGGCTGCATCGTCATGGTCTGGATTGGATGGATTGGTGACGATATCTTTAAGCTGGGGTTCAGCTTCTAGTGACTCAAGCAGGCTTAGACCTAAAGGCTTGGTCGGAATCATTTTCGAGATACGATCCGCCAAGCCATAAGATTTACCCAAAACGCGCGCAACATCACGAATCGCACCTTTGGCCGCCATAGTGCCGAATGTTGCAATCTGGGAGACCGCATCACGGCCATAGGTACGTGCTACATAGTCAATCACGCGGTCACGGCCTGCGATACAGAAATCGACGTCGAAGTCGGGCATCGAAACACGTTCCGGGTTCAGGAAACGTTCGAACAGCAGTTCATAACGCAGCGGGTCAAGATCGGTAATTTTTAAGCTATAGGCGACCAGTGAGCCTGCACCCGAACCACGGCCCGGACCTACCGGGACGCCGTTACTTTTCGACCACTGAATGAAGTCCATCACGATCAGGAAGTAGCCGGGAAATCCCATCGAGTTAATGATATTAATCTCGTATTCGATTCGCTCATCATAAGGCTTGCGAATCTCTGGCCAGTCTTCATCACGTTGTTCAGGCGGATACAGGAAATTCAGACGTTCTTCCAGACCTTCTTTGGACAAGTGTGCAAAGAAAGTATCAATGGTATGACCTTCAGGAATCGGATAATCCGGCAGAAAGTATTGACCCAGTCGCAATGTGACATTACAGCGTTTGGCAATGTGGTAGGTGTTCTCAATCGCAGAGGGAATATCCGAGAACAGCGCCGTCATTTCTTCAGCAGATTTGAAATATTGTTCAGGTGAATAGGTTTTAGGGCGGCGATTATCACCGAGCACGTAACCATCGGCAATACATACCCGCGCTTCATGCGCTTCATAATCGTCACGGGTCATGAAGTGCACATCATTATGTGCAACCACACCGATATTGTATTTTTTTGCCAGCTTCACGGCTTCCAGAATGAAGTTGTCTTCATCCGGACGATTGGTGCGGGTCAGGGCAAGATAAACACGATTGCCAAATTTTTCGACCCATTCTTCTAGCAGCGGTTCCGCTTTTTGCGGATTTGAACTCATCAGCATTTTGCCGACATCGGAATGCATGCCGAGCAGGGCAATCATGTCCTCAGACTGATTTAAAATCCATTGTTTTTGAACGCAGGGGATATCCAGTTGCTGACCACTGATAAAGCCTTCAGATACCAGTTCAGTCAGGTTGCGCCAGCCGGTATTGGTCATGGCCAATAAGGTCATGCGATGTTCGGCATCATTCAGGCGAATTTCGGAACCCAGAATCGGCTTGATTCCTTTGCCCAAACATTTGCCATAGAACTTGACGGCAGCATGCAGGTTAGAAAGATCCGTGAGCGCAAGGGCAGGCATCTGTTCTTTTTCGGCAGCTTTGACCAGGTCAGGTATCCGTACGATGGATTCAGTAATCGAAAATTCTGTATGAATACCAAGATGAACAAAGTGCATAGATGAGTCCCTGCTAAAACCATTGAATAGTTTAACATGGGATTTATTGTTTCAGTTTGAAAATGAGGGGAAATGGCTAACTTTTAGGTCAAGTTTGAATTTGATTTTTTAAGCTGATTATTTAGTTAGTTGTTAGAAGATATTTTCTTTTACTTTTGACGGGGCAAAAGTAACAAAACCCCTTTGTTGATCTGATGGCACTTCCATGTGCCACAGACCAACGGGCGACTTCCTGTCGCCGTGGCACGTATCAAATAGTTGCCGGACTTTACTTTGAAATAATGAGAAAGGGTTTGTAAGTATTAAAAACAATAAAACCCTCAAAAAGAGGGATTTATTCATACATAAAAACTAGCTTAACGAAGTCGGGATAACCAGTCACCGAGGCTTTGTACAATCTGCACCAGAATCAGTAATACGATCACCGTCATGATGACAACAGAGGTATCAAAACGCTGATAACCATAAGAAATCGCTAAGTCACCAATACCACCCGCACCGACTGCACCCGCCATTGCCGTGGCACCAATCAAACTGATGGTGGCGGTGGTCAGGTTAAGAATCAGGGAACTACGCGCTTCCGGCAGAATAAACTTAAATATAATCTGCATTGGCGTCGCGCCCATGGCTTGGGCAGATTCGATAATACCTTCATTCACTTCAAGCAAAGATGTTTCAATCAGGCGACCAATGTATGGGCCGACATAAATGGTCAATGGAACAATTGCTGCCCATGTACCAATCGATGTACCAACGATTAACTTGGTCAGTGGAATGACTGCAATTAGCAGGATAATAAACGGCAGCGAACGCAGCGCATTCACAATAGGATTGAGACCGTGATAAATCACACGATTCGGCAGAATTCCATTCGGACGTGTCACCAGCAGAGTAATCGCCTGAATGAAGCCCCAGATACAGCCAAACAGCATCGCGAAGAACACCATATGAAAGGTTTCTTGCAATGCTGTCACAAACTGATCTATCGACAGGGAGCTTTTCCAGAACGGCGCCGTGATCGTTGTCAGCCACTGTACAATTAAATCTCTCATGCCTGTACTCCCGCCTGATCGACTTGTACGCCGTGTTGTTCAAGGAATTTTATTGCTGCTTGAATTTCTTGTGCATCACCCAGTAGCTGAATAAACATCTGGCCAATCACCGTGCCATTAATTTCGGTCATATTGGCAAACAGAATATTTAAACTGATATCAAACTGTTTAATCACCGCTTGAATCACGGTTTCCTGTGCCGAGCTACCAAGGAATTTCAGGCAATAAATACTGTTGTGGTTCTGGTTTTCCAGATTATTCAGAATATTGACTGGTAAATGCTGCTGTAATACGGTCTGAATAAAATTCTTGGTCGTCGGGTGCTGGGGCTGACTGTATATTTGTAAGGTACTGCCGGTTTCAATCACATCACCTTTTTCCATCACGGCGACATAATCACACACGGTTTCAATTACATCCATTTCATGGGTAACCATAACAATGGTGATGCCTTGTTCTTCATTAATTTTTTTAAGTAGCTGTAGAACAGATTTGGTGGTTTGTGGATCAAGTGCAGAAGTCGCTTCATCACAGAGTAAAATTTTTGGATGATTGGCAAGGGCACGGGCAATACCAACACGCTGCTTTTGACCGCCAGACAATTCATCTGGAAAAGCATGACGTTTATGTTTTAGGTCAATAAAGTCTAATAATTCTTCGAGGCGCTTTTCCCGTTCTGCCTTGCTCCAGCCTAGGAGTTTCATGGGCATTTCGATATTGGCTGCCACGGTTTTGGTTTGCATTAAATTGAAATGCTGGAAAATCATGCCGATGCTGGCACGTTCTTGACGCAATGCTTTGGCATCCAGTGCGGTAAAATCTGTTCCGTTAATGATAATCCGGCCTGAGCTTGGGCGCTCAAGCAGGTTGATCAGACGGATGAGGGTGCTTTTACCGGCACCACTATAACCGATGATGCCAAAAATACTGCCGGTTGGAATCTGAAGATTAATCTGATTCAAGGCATGCAAGGTTTGACCCTTAAGCTCATACTGTTTTGAAATATCTTTAAATTCAATCATAGTGTCAAAAACTGCATCACGGATAAAAAAACAGGCAAGAAATCGTCCTTGCCTGTTCTAAAAGTCTATTATAGTACTATTTTGATTCAGTTAAATACGTCACAGGTTTGTTTACCGCAACTTTCGTACCACCAAAATGTTCATCAACATATGCTTTTACTGCTGGCGTATGATACAACGCACCCACTTTTTGCAGGACTGGATCGTTTTGACGGTCTGCTGCAACAGCTAATACGTTGACATTCATTTTTGTGCTTTGATCGATTGGCTCATAGTAAATCGCATCTTTCAATACGTTTAAACCACCTTCCATTGCCAGGGTATTGCCCAGCACAATCGCATCAACTTCATCTTTTACACGTACTGCAGTCGCCATTTGAATTGGCTTAATCACGATTTGTTTTGCATTTTCGGTCACATCAGAAGTTGTACCTTTGACATTGTCAAAACCAGCTTTTAATTTAACTAGGCCTGCTGATTGTAAAAGTAATAATGCACGTGATTCGTTTGCGCCGTCGTTAGGAATAGCAATGGTTGCACCAGTTTTAAACTCGTTTAAAGATTTCACTTTGCTTGAGTAAATACCCATTGGCTCTAAATAAGTGGTAGATAGAGGTACAATTTTGGCTGTGTTGGCATCGTTGTAAGCCACCATATAGGCATAAGACTGGAATGCATTCACATCAATTTCTTTGTTGGCTACTGCCGTGTTCATTGACACATAGTCAGTAAAATTTTTCACATCAAGTTTGATACCGGCTGCTTTGGTTTCAGGCAGGGTCGCGATATAACGCCATACGTCTGCATCTGAACCGGTCGAAGCCATAGTTACAGTTTGAAGACCATTAGCATCTTTGCTTTGCGCTGCATCAGTGGCAGGCGCTTCTTGTTTACCACACCCAGTTAAAGTCAATACAGAGGCACTTAAGATAACGCCAAGTAACTTTTTCATGAAATTGTCCTAATTCTATTCTTGCCTAAAGTATAAGCATTTTTAAATCGTGTTAAATAAGAGTTTTATTACGATCTAAGTAGGTGGCTTGATCATTGCTGAGGAGGGCTTGAGATCGGAAGATGCAAGCGTGCAGCAACAGTTCTGGTGAACTTGATCAAGTCAGAGGCAGCCCAAATCTGATGTACTTGATCTATTTTGGAGAGAGAAAATAGATATTTTATAAGTACATGCCAAGGTTTATGTGCTCTGAAGTTGCGGATATCATAGCAATAAATCTATATTCGATATACTGGATAAAAAAGCCTTGCTTATCTCTTTAGTCGAATATAAAAAAAGATCTTTTAAAGAAAATATTAATTAAAACAATATATTATTTATATTGAAAATATAGTTTTAATAGATGTGTCTAAATAGTGATCTTTATAAGATTTTTTAAGATAGAAATATGAAAAATGCATATAGATAAATATAAAAAATATGTGATTTTTGGGAAATTAAGAAAATCCTATCATTAACGAGATAAATCTTTCCTTTATATTAACTTAAGCGAGTCAGTATCTGATCTTGGTTTCCTCTGGTCATGATATTACAAGCTTGTTTTAACAGAAGGGAATATGCAGATAATCCGAACGCTGTTTTTTGTAGAGTACGTGTCTACACAAGATATGATCGGCAGGTACAAGCGGATGATCAAACTCTCCCACTTTTTCTAAGCCAATGTTTTGCATGACACGTTCTGATGGCGTGTTGACGCATGCAGTAAAAGAAATGACTTTTTCAAGTCGTAGAGTTCTAAAGGCATATTTCAGTACCGCTTTGGCTCCTTCAGTGGCATAGCCTTGATTCCAGTATTGCGGTAGCAAGCGCCAGCCAATTTCAGGGGCATCGGCAATTTCAAGTTCAAATGGATGCACGTGTAAGCCGATAAAACCGATGAATTCGCCTGTAGCTTTGAGTTCTACGGCAAAGAGTCCCCATCCACGTGTTTCTATGGCAGTACGAATACGTTCAATAAATGCAGTTGCTTCAGTCGCATCGAGTTTTTTAGGGAAGTAGCGCATGACCTCGTCATCTGCACACATTTGGATAAATGGCGCAGTGTCGGAGTCTTGCCATTGGCGCAGGATCAGGCGAGGGGTTTGAAGGTGAATAGTCATTAGGTATCTTAATTTGGTTACGATTTTTTAGTTTCGTTTAGGGATTTGCTCTTTAAACTCATTAAACTGTTTCGTTTTATAGTCCAAAGATATTATATCCTCGACTACGTCTAAAAATGTTTTTACCATTTCCTCTTCAGGTCTAAAGCCTCTATGGTTAGAAGCATTTCCACCCTCAATAATCGTATTTAATATTTCATATTGTGTCTTACTAATATGTTTGTCCTCTAACATTTTTTTGAGCTTTCTTTCAAATCCTCCTATATCGCCTACTTTTTTTACTAAGTATCTATCTATTAGAGTTCGAATTCCTGAAAGAGCTAAAATAAATAATCCTTTTTCGTAGGCTGAAATGACTTCAAAGAAGAGCAACAGATCATCTTTAGGTAGATCGAAAGACCATTTTTTTTCATGCAATAATGATTTGTTGAATCTGGGAAAACTCGTACTTGATATCTAATAAGATTCGCATTTCCCTAAGTTCTCTAAATCAGATTTTATTGAAGCCCATTTTTGGCTAGTGTTCTCATCAATATCTTTTACATGAAATGAGTCTAAATGTAATGATGGCGCATTACATTTTTGACATTGGGTGAACTGGTAGGCATCAATGCTGTAAGTCCATAGTGAGGTTGCTTGATCAGTCGTTATATTTTTTGAAAAACCTTCGATAACTCTTGGGTGGATTGTTAAATTCAATCTATTTTGTGGAGTATCGTGCTTACATTCCCAGCAATATTTCCAAATATACATATATTCAACTTCTTATTTTAGTGATGTGCAAAAGAGTAAATTATTTATAGGCGTATGAATAGTTCTGTGGATTGTATAAGCAAATAAAAAAACCCCGAAAGAATCGGGGTTTTTTATACTTAAATAAAATTAAGCATTTTCACGCACAATCGCACGGTAACCAATGTCTTTACGATATTGAACGCCGTCGAACGTTACTTTTTGGCAAAGTTCTAAAGCTTTTGCTTGTGCTTCACCAATGGTATTACCCAGTGCAGTCACGCAAAGTACACGACCACCAGCAGTGACGATATCGCCATTTTCATTGGCTTTAGTACCTGCATGGAACACTTTCGCATCAGTCATTTCAGTGTCTAAGCCTGAAATCACATCACCATTGCTTGAAGTTTCTGGGTAGCCTTTTGACGCTAAAACGATACCAACAGTCTTGCGCTCATCCCATTCAGCTTCAGCAGGTAAGTTACCTGCAATACCAGCTTCAACGAGATCCACCAAAGATGATTTTAAACGCATCATGATCGGTTGAGTTTCAGGGTCACCAAAACGACAGTTAAACTCGATTACTTTTGGTTGACCTTTGTCGTCAATCATCAAGCCAGCGTATAAGAAACCAGTGTAAACGTGACCGTCTTTTTTCATACCTTCAACGGTAGGACGCATCACTTCATTCATGGTTTTTTCAAACACATCAGCAGTCACAACAGGTGCAGGAGAGTAAGCACCCATACCGCCGGTGTTCGGACCTTGGTCGCCTTCAAAAATACGCTTATGGTCTTGCGATGTTGCCATTGGCAAGATGTTGTCGCCATCAATCATACAAATGAAAGATGCTTCTTCACCCGCAAGGAATTCTTCGATCACAACGCGAGAACCTGCATCGCCAAACTTGTTACCTGCAAGCATGTCATCAATTGCTGCAAATGCTTCTTGATTGGTCATGGCAACGATTACGCCTTTACCTGCAGCAAGACCATCAGCCTTGATCACGATTGGCGCACCATTTTTCTCAACAAATGCTTTCGCAGCATCTACTTCAGTAAATACGTCATAGAAAGCCGTTGGAATGTTATGGCGTTTAAGGAAGTGTTTAGCGAATGCTTTAGAGCCTTCAAGCTGCGCAGCAAATTGAGTTGGACCCCAAATTTTAACGCCAGCTTCACGGCATGCATCTACAACACCATTTACAAGTGGTGCTTCAGGACCAACAACCACTAAATCAACCGCATTGCTTTTTGCAAAGTCGATAATCGCAGCATTGTCTAAAATATTTAAGGCAACATTTTCGCATTTATTTTCTGTTGCAGTACCTGCATTACCCGGTGCTACAAATACTTTTGCGACTTTATCATCTTGCGCGATTTTCCATGCAAGTGCATGTTCACGACCACCATTACCCAAAACTAAAATATTCATTAAAAAAAATCCTTCTGAAATAGAATCCCCCTAAATCCCCCTTTGATAAAAGGGGGACTCCCTTCGCTCTACTATGATATAGAAAACCCTCCTTTATTAAGGAGGGCTAGGGAGGATTTAAAATTAATTAGTGACGGAAGTGACGCATACCAGTAAACACCATTGCAATACCAGCTTCGTCAGCCGCAGCAATCGTTTCTTCATCACGCATAGAACCACCCGGTTGGATAATGCATTTGATACCCGCTTTCGCAGCGTTATCAATACCATCACGGAATGGGAAGAATGCGTCAGATGCCATTACCGCACCTTCAACTACTAAGCCAGCATGTTCAGCTTTGATTGCAGCAATACGAGCTGAGTTTACACGGCTCATTTGGCCAGCGCCGACACCAATGGTTTGACGGTTTTTAGCATACACAATCGCGTTAGATTTTACGTATTTCGCTACTTTCCAAGCGAAGATCATGTCATCGATTTCTTGTTCAGTCGGCGCACGTTTGGTGACTACTTTAAGATCATCTTTAGTGATCATGCCCAAGTCTTGATCTTGAACTAACAAACCACCGTTTACGCGTTTGTAGTCAAGTTGCGATTGACGCGCATCGATTGCTGGAAGTTCGCCACATACAAGTACGCGTACGTTTTTCTTCGCGCCTGTTACTTCAAGAACGCCTTCAGCAACGCTCGGTGCAATGATCACTTCAACGAATTGACGATCTACAATCGCTTGTGCAGTTGCAACGTCTAATTCACGGTTGAATGCAATGATACCACCGAAAGCAGATTCAGGATCTGTTGCATACGCAAGATCATAAGCTGCTTGAATACCGTCTAAAGATACTGCAACGCCACATGGGTTAGCGTGTTTAACGATCACACAAGCAGGCTTCGCAAATGATTTCACACATTCAAGTGCTGCATCAGTATCTGCGATGTTGTTATAAGAGAGTTCTTTACCTTGAAGCTGTTTCGCTGTTGAAACAGAAGCTTCAGTCGCTGTGTCTTCTACATAGAATGCAGCAGCTTGATGCGGGTTTTCACCGTAACGAAGGTCTTGAACTTTGTTCAATTGAGTATTGAAAGTACGTGCAAATTTGTCTGCCTGACCTTCTTCTTTACCTACGCGAGCGCCTAAGTAAGATGCGATCATGCCGTCATATTGAGCAGTATGTTCAAATGCTTTTACTGCTAGGTCAAAACGAGTTGCATGAGATAAAGCACCCTCAGCTTTAAGCTCGGCAACGACAGTTGCATAGTCAGAAGCATTTACGATGATACCTACAGATGCATGGTTTTTTGCTGCAGCACGAACCATGGTAGGACCACCGATGTCGATGTTTTCGATAGCATCAGCAAGTGAACAGTTTGGTTTGGCTACCGTTGCAGCAAATGGATAAAGGTTTACAACGACTAAATCAATAGCATCAATGTTGTGTTCAGCCATCACAGCTTCGTCTAGACCACGACGAGCCAGGATACCCCCATGAATTTTTGGATGTAGTGTTTTTACACGGCCGTCCATCATCTCTGGAAAACCTGTATGCTCCGAAACTTCAACTACAGCCACATTATTGTCTTTCAACAATTTGTAGGTACCACCTGTAGATAAAATTTCTACCCCTAGAGCAGCAAGTTCTTGTGCAAATTCAACAATACCAGTCTTGTCAGACACAGAGATTAAAGCGCGTTTAATAGTCATGATCTTCGTCACAGTTTTCAAGGAACAGAATAAAACAAAATCAGCAATTTACAGGTTAAAAAAAATGCCTGCGGAAGCCGCAAGCATTTTATCATTTATTCACTCATTAAACCGTGAGCTTTTAACTTTTTACGTAAAGTACCACGGTTGAGTCCGAGAATCTCGGCAGCACGTGTTTGGTTACCACGTGTATATTCTAGAACTACAGATAGAAGAGGTTTCTCCATTTCTGCTAGCACCATGTCGTATACCTGAGATGGTTGCTCGCCCTGCAGTTGTGCAAAATAGTGGCGAACTGCGCGATCTACGTGGATACGTAAAGCAACATCAGATTGTGCAGTAAAAATAGGAGATTTGCTATTCATGCGAATTAATCCGAAAAACAGATATCACTTGGGTAAAGTGATATATAAAAGTGGTCTAGAAATTGAAATGAACTCCATTTTAGATCCTAAAACGGAAGTTCTAAAACTTAGTCATTACATTGAGCCTGTAGCTTGACACATCTCTGCGATTTGGTCGAAAAATAAGCGTAACAATAGTTAAAGTTTTGTTACTGACCAAAATCAAAACAAAAAAATCTGCACGATACGCAATAAATTTTATAGCGCATTAGGCAAGACTGTATTTGTTGTGAAAAAGTCGCGAGGAGTTGCAGCACATAGCTTTCGTGGCGCGTATCATACCATTGTCTAAGCAAAAGTGAGCAAGAAAACTGCATTTTTTTTAACTTTTTTTAATTTTTTAATGCTTTCTCAGCAGATTAGGGGCGAATTATTTCCAAAGTATAGCGATCAAAGCTTTTACGATCGACTGGAAGCTTAAATTTGAATTTAAACGGGCTGTTTTTTGGGATGCGCTGAATATTGACCAGACTTTCAATCAGGTACTCTTCGGAGGACAGGTTATAAGTTGCAATCACTTCACCGCGATGTTCCAGATTGATTCTTAAAATCGGTAAGGCCAGGCTACGGTCATGAAAATTGATCAGCTCACCGCTAAACTCAGCTTCATTATTACCGGTTGCCTTGATTTTGACTTTATTGGCCTGAATCAGTGTGTAGTATTTTTCCAGATTGGAACAATTAAACACTTCACAGGCAGTGTTAAAGGCCAGGCTCATAACGTGACTGTTTTTGATGTATTGCGGATTGAACCAGAAGAATTGAAACATCAGCAGGCTGAACAGTGACAGATTGAGTAAACTCCAGCCTATATAGTACATTGGCCCGCGTTTAGTCTGTTTTTCTGCCTGATCTTCCCAATTCATGCTCGGTAATACTGAAATTGGCTCGGTACTGAAATAATTCAGGTTATTTAAATAGGTTTCCAGGTCAATATTGGAATGTTCAACTTTTTGATCAAAAATCTGTAGCAGGCTATGACGATGCTGCTGATCCGTGTGATAAACACCTGGTCTATTTTGAGCATCAGTTTTGCTGAATTCGCTGGAGTTCGACTGAGCCTGAGACATTGGGGCGGTGACCGAATTCCGGGTTTCGGTCACCAAATGCGATAAGGCATTAAACGAAGTAGTACATTTGGGACAGCAAACCATACCCTGCGCAACGGTGAGTTGAGCAACTGTGACCTTATAGGTGGTGGAACAGGTAGGGCAATGGGTTCTTTTGTCACTCATGGATTATTTATAGGCTCATTCGTTCTTATGGCGTTTACCCGAGATACGGCACCAGTGCTCATCTCGTTTTTCTACCTCTAATATATCAAAATAATTTGAGTAAATGCTAGTAACATCAGCAACTTGCTCTTCAATAACACCCGCAAGTGCGAACTGTCCCTCAGATTTAATTAAAGTTGCGAACTCAGGAGCCAGCATCATTAGTGGTGCTGCCAGAATATTGGCAACAAATACGTCAGCTTTGGTATTGCCGAGTTCATCTCTAAATTCTTCTGGCAGTCCGACATAAAGCTTGTCCAGTACGCCATTCAGTTCAGCGTTTTGCTGAGTCGCCAGTACAGCTTGTGGATCGATATCCGTGGCATATGCTTTTTTCGCACCTAATAAGAGTGCAGCTACCGCGAGAATGCCTGAGCCACAGCCATAATCGATGACAATTTTATCTTTCACATTAATTTTGCCGAGCCATTGTAAGCACAGGAAAGTTGAAGCGTGGTTGCCTGTTCCGAAAGCCAGCCCTGGATCAAGCTTGATGTTTACCGCATCGGCATCAGGTGCTTCCATCCATTCGGGTACGATCCAGTATTTATCAGCAATCTGAATTGGCTCATAGGCATCCATCCAGGTGCGTTCCCAAGCCTGATCTTCAATCAGTTCATGACGGATCGGAGCATCTGGCATTTGTGCACGAATAAAGGTTTCTAGTGCGGTAACATCAATTTCTTCGCCTTCTTCCTGCGCATAAATACCGGTCACAATCACTTTATTCCAGAGTGGTGTTTCACCTGGAAGTGGTTCCAGCAAATCCTGGTTTTCAGCATCATCCAAAGTCACACTCACTGCGCCTAGCGAGCTGAGTAATGTCTCAGTAAAATCAACCTGAGCCTGTTCAACCGTAATATGAATTTGTAACCACTTCACAGAAATAACCTTTATACATTTTTCAAAAAGCTATTGTAACGGAAGTTCAGACTCAACGCTGCTATCTTCTTGATCCATTCCCAAAATAAAAAGGATGCCTGAGGCATCCTTTGAACAGTTCCAGAGCTTATCTAGTCCAGATTCGTTAAAGGTGTTTGCGCCGGGAGTGGTGCAAGCCGGTTCAACAGACTGCCAAAAATTGCAGCAAAGATATACATAAAGATAGAATAAACCGCGGCTGGCATCGCCACAGCAGCACTGCCAATCACGGTCAGGGCAATGGTCATGGCGAGGGTGCTGTTATGAATGCCAATTTCAAATGCACTGGCACGGGCTTGAGCGCTATTAATATTCAGTAGTCGCGGAATCAGATAACCAATACTCAGGCTCAGGATGCAGAACAAGGCAGTCGCCAGACCCACCTGGGTCAAGTATTCACCGATATTGCTGCGCTCTTTGATGAGTGTGGCAATAATAATCAGCACCAAAAAGCCAATCGAAAAAATCCGCAGCGGCCGATTCAGTTTTGCTGTCACGCCTGGTGCATAGCGCCGAATCAACATGCCAATTCCCACCGGAATCAGGATGATCGCAAAGACTTGCAGAATCTTGCCGAATTGCAGGCCAACTTGCTGGCTATCCTGCATAAAATGCATGATCGAAAAATTAATAATTAAAGGTAAGGTAATCGCTGCGATGACTGAGTTGATAGCAGTCAAAGTGATATTGAGGGCTAAGTCACCTTTAAACAGATAGCTAAACAGGTTGGCTGTTGCATCCCCGGGCGAAGCCGCCAAGAGCATCAACCCGACTGAGAGTAATGGGGTTAAAGCGAATAGCTTGCAGAGTAAAAAGGCAATGCCAACCAGAATAACCAGTTGGCAGAACAATGCTATAAATACGGCTTTGGGGTGACGAGTGACACGGCTAAAGTCCCGAGGCGTCAGTTCAAGGCCCAGTCCCATCATGATGATTGCAAGTGCCAGCGGCAGTAATATCGTTATAAGGCCAGAATCCATCTGTATGCTCCTTGTCGAAAATTGTTTTAATACTTCTGATTTTCTTTAGAAAAGCATACAGCCTTATAGCAGAATCAGCCAAATAAATTACAAATCTGATAAACGACTTTTATTGCTATACACCACTTGCTGGCGACTAATCAGCACACCGAAAATAGTGGCGAAACTGTACATGAAAATTGTATAAATGCCTGCAGGAATAGCCATCGTGACATTATTTAAGACCGATATCGCAATGGTTAGGGCAATGGCTGTGTTATGAATGCCGATTTCAAAGGTACAAGCACGTGCCATTTTCTCTGGAATGCCCATGAGTAGAGGGATGCAATAGCCAATAAACAGGCTGGAAAAACATAAAATCGCAGTTGCTGTACCAATATTGGCAAAGTATTCGACCAAATTCGAACGTTCTCTGAAAATGGCGAATATGAATAGGATGGTTAGAAAACCGATAGAGAGTAAGCGCATGGGCCTGCTGACTGTAATCGACAGGTTTGGAAATTTGGCTCGAAGCAGCATACCCATGATCACGGGAATCAAGGTAATTAAAAAGACCTGCACAATCTTTTCAACTGGAAAAGTCACGTTTGAGTCATGACTCATAAAGTAGTGTAAGGACAGATTGATAATAAAGGGCAGAGTAAAAATAGAGATGATGGTATTAATGGCGGTTAGAGTAATATTCAGTGCTACATCACCTTTATATATGTAGCTAAACAGGTTTGCGGTTGGGCCACCAGGTGAGGCGGCTAGCAACATCAGACCTACAGCAAGCAAAGCGGGCAAGTCCAAAATCAGACAAATAAAAAAAGCAATACTGGGTAACAGCACTAACTGCGCAAATAAAGTAATAAAAATGACTTTAGGATAGCGACTTAAGCGCAGGAAATCTTTGATGGTGAGTTCTAGCCCCAGCCCCATCATCATGATTGCCAATGTAATTGGCAAAAAAACGCTAAAAAACCCCGAATCCATGAATTTGCCTTTTTATTATACATTTATAGATATATTTCGAGTTTAGCCTAGATGAATAAATAAGCAATAAAAAACGGGCAAAATGCAGTCACTTTGCCCGTCAAAGCTTTTACTTGAAATCTAAACTATTTAGATATATATCGGCTACATACCTGGCTGGCCTTGCATTGGTGAGTCAGGCTGTGCTGGCTGGTTCATCTGATGCTGCATTGGTTGATTTTGCATCGGTGGCTGCATAGGCTGACTTTGCATTTGCGGCTGCATTGGTTGGCTTTGCATCTGAGATTGTCCCTGAGGGCGTGGTGGCATAAAGCCTAATGCGCATTTACCTTTGACTTCGGTACCATTAATGGTGGCAGTGGTTGCACCACTGTTGCCGCTACAAGTACTCATGAGTTCGGCTTCATCGCCTTTGATTGAAGCGTTTTTGGATGAAGCGAAAAACTGCTGTTCACAGGTACCATTCCAGATAATGCCGCGATGGGCAAAACTGACTTGTGCACCTTGGGATTTGCCTTTACAAACCTGTTGGTACTTTTGTGCATTATAAATGGTTTCGACCTTATCATTCGCTGATGCAGCAAACGGCGCAAAACATAAACCACATAGAACGGTTGAGAGGAAAATATTCTTATTCATCTTTTATACCTTTGTTTGTAATGTAACCAACATATAGATTAAAAAATGCGCGAGATTAAACAATGCAAATCGAGTAAATTTCTCAGCTTATATGTTTAATTTATATAGTCCCTCTGCAAAGTTAAATTACAGTGCTTTAATGTTGTGCGAGTTAAGTGCGATTTATCTGAGGATAAATTCTACTGAATTTGTCTACTTTAGAGTGAAATTTGCTATAATGCTCAGCTATCCTTTTTTATCTCTCAATTACCACTATGCATTATCCTAAAGTATACGATGTTATTGTTATCGGTGGCGGTCACGCCGGTACGGAAGCGGCTCTGGCTGCAGCGCGTATGGGTCGACAGACTTTACTCTTAACTCATAACATTGAGACTTTAGGGCAGATGAGCTGTAACCCGGCCATCGGTGGTATTGGTAAATCGCATTTGGTGCGTGAAATTGATGCTTTGGGCGGTGCGATGGCACTGGCTGCCGATAAAGGCGGTATTCAATTCCGTATTTTGAACTCGCGTAAAGGTGCTGCAGTACGTGCAACACGTGCGCAGGCGGACCGTGTACGTTATAAAGCGGCTATTCGCGAAACATTAGAAAACCAAGCAAACCTTGATATTTTTCAGCAAGCCGCAGATGACCTGATTGTTGAAGGCGATACCGTTAAAGGTGTGGTTACCCAAATGGGTATCCGTTTTGATGCGAAAACTGTGGTGCTGACAGCAGGTACATTCTTAGGTGGTGTCATCCACGTTGGTCTGGAGAAATCTAGCGGTGGTCGTGCTGGTGATCCGCCATCTATTTCACTTGCACATCGTTTGCGTGAATTAAACTTGCCAGTAGGTCGTTTAAAAACAGGTACACCACCACGTATTGACGCGCGTTCAGTGGATTTCTCTGTGATGACACCACAGCCGGGTGATTTCCCATCTCCGACCATGTCATTCATGGGGGATGTGTCTATGCATCCTGAGCAGGTAAATTGCTATATCACGCATACCAATGAACGCACGCATGAAATCATTCGTGGCGGTTTAGACCGTTCACCGATGTACACGGGTGTGATCGAAGGTGTTGGACCACGTTATTGCCCATCGATTGAAGATAAGATTCACCGTTTTGCCGATAAAGATTCTCACCAAGTCTTCTTGGAGCCCGAAGGCTTGGATACACATGAGCTTTATCCAAATGGTATTTCGACTTCTTTACCGTTCGACGTTCAGTTTGAACTGGTTCGCTCGATCCGTGGTATGGAAAATGCGCACATTCTTCGTCCGGGCTATGCCATTGAATACGATTATTTCAACCCACAAGCGTTGAAATTTACCCTTGAAACCAAAGCAATTAATAACTTGTATTTCGCCGGTCAAATCAACGGCACAACCGGTTATGAAGAAGCGGGTGCGCAAGGTTTGCTTGCAGGCTTGAACGCTGCACGCCGTGCTTGGGATCAGGAGCAATGGACGCCAAAACGTGATGAAGCATACATGGGTGTTCTGGTTGATGACCTGATCACATTAGGTACCAAAGAACCATACCGTATGTTCACCTCACGTGCCGAATACCGTTTGATGCTGCGTGAAGATAACGCAGATCAGCGTTTAACAGCCATTGGTCGTGAAATGGGTCTGGTGGATGACGCGCGTTGGGCAGTGTACTGTGAGAAAATGGAAGCAGTGGAAAAAGAAACAGGCCGTTTGCAACACTTGTGGGCCGCACCAAATAACCCAATGGGTAAGAAATTCGTTGAGATGACCGGTGCAGACCTGTCTAAAGAATGTTCGGCGATTGATTTGTTGAAACGTCCAAACATTTCATTTGCTCAAATTGCAGAGTTAACCAATTCTGAAGTATCACCATTTGTCGGTGAGCAAATTGAAATTGCAGTGAAATATGCGGGTTATATTAATCGTCAGCATGAAGACGTCGCACAAATGAAACGTCTTGAAGAAACCCGTATTCCTGCGGATTTCGATTATGACATCGTGTCAGGTCTGTCCCGTGAAATTACCCTGAAACTGAAAGATGTTCGTCCTGAAACATTGGCGCAAGCCAGTCGTATTCCAGGTGTAACCCCTGCAGCAGTTCAACTGGTGATGATTACAATTCGTAAGAATGCACAAGCAAAGAAATCTGCTTAAGATTTTGCGCTAAAAAAGCCCGCATTAAGCGGGCTTTTTATCGGCTTGTAGTTTTGTATAAGTTTTGACTATCGTTGAATTAAAAATAACTACAATTAAATTAAGTATTTGATAAATATATATAATAAATATTATTAAGATGTGTTAAGTCTATAAATACAATCTTTTAGGTCTAATTTGGAGGGTATTTACACATGTTGATGTGCTTAAACCCGACTATTGTCGTGCTATTTCTCTATCAAGATTAGGTTAAGAATAATGCAACGGATCGTCACACTATCAAACGGTTTGTGAATTATTGATGGAGATCAGTCATGGCGCAGCCATATAGCGGAAAAGCCCAAAAAATATTAACCATATTCTTATGTTTTTGGGTCGCATTTTTTGAAGGTTTTGACTTTCAAGCTCCCGGGATTGCAGCGAAAGGAATTGCGGCAAGCTTTAGTTTAGATCAAATCCAAATGGGCTATGTATTTAGTCTGGGTGTCTTTGGAATGCTGTTTGGTGCATTCTTTGGCGGACGTATTGCAGATTATCTAGGACAAAAGAAAGTCCTGATGCTTTCTGTGACTATTTTTGGTCTGTTCATGTCGCTGACTGCAATTGCGCCCAGCATCGAAGTTTTATATGCAGCGCGTTTCTTTACTGGTCTGGGTTTAGGTGCGGCAATGCCAACCATGATTTCAGTCGTCGGTGATGAAGCAACCGAAGCCAACCGTGGCAAGCTAAATAGTCTGATGTATTGTGGTTTACCGGTAGGGGCGATCTTTGTTGCCGGTCTGGCCATGCTGCTTCCAGAGATTCAATGGCAAACCTTATTCCTGATTGGGGGATTAACACCTTTAGCACTGATTCCATTAATGGCGTTTATTCTTAAAGATAAGCCTAAAGTGAATGCGGAAGTACCGGTTTCTGGCGAAGCTGTGCCGGGAATGGCTGAGGTGTTGTTCAAGCAGCGACAGTATAAAAATACAGTGCCTCTTTGGGTTGGCTTCTTTTTTACCTTGATGATCAATTATATTTTGATTAGCTGGTTGCCAAATTTACTTATGGAACAAGGTTTGCAGAAACAGCAGGCATTTTTGGTGATGTTGGTGTTCCAGGTGGGCGCTGTCATTGGAACCCTGAGCCTAGGTTATTTACTGGATCGTTTAAAGCTTTGGCAAATGGCGACCATCATTTATAGTGGCTTGTTTGTTGCCTTGGTATTGTTATTCACCACAACTTCTATTCCGTTATTAATTTTGGCGGGAGTCATGGGTGGCATTTTCTCTACGGGTGGTCAATTTATTCTATATGGGATCTCACCGATTTTTTACTCAGGCGCAGGCAAAGTGACAGGCGTGGGCAGTGCGATCTCTTTAGGGCGTTTAGGGGCGATGACTGGACCATTATTAACTGGAAAAATTCTGGCATTAGGTTTGGGCACCACAGGTATTCTTGTGGCAAGTTTACCAGCAGTGGTCGTATCGGCAGTAGCCGTCACCGCACTATCACGTTATAAGGCTGCTCATAAGTAATTAATCATTGAGATCTATCAATACAAAAAGGGAATCTGAAGATTCCTTTTTTTATCGTCGAGACTTTTAATTGAATAAAGTCAGTCCATAAAATTTGCTAAAATATACGGATAGTAAACAGATTGATTTTTATATGGCTTATCAACTTATTCAACTCTCGATTCAGGCCACCGATAATATTGCCTGTCCGCATTGTCAGCACAACGTGATTGATTGGGCAGAAGAGCAATATGTGCAACCTTGTGAACATACCCTGTTTATTGCCATGGATATAGGCTTTGAATATATGACCGATGAATTCGAGCACAGCATGCCGCGTTCTGTAGATGATTTGCATGCCAATGATGATCAGGTGAATATGCTGGATGAAATCACCCAAGCGACTTATTCAAATTATCTGATCTATAAGTCTGATCTGGGCATAGATGGGTATTTCCGCTATGTGGGTTTTACTGCATAGATCATCATCAATAAAAAAGCGCCAATCGGCGCTTTTTTATATGGAAAGATTAACTTTCTATTTCTTCTTCGATTTCATCATCCGTAGTATCCATGCCCAATTCTTTAAGCTTGCGCGTTAAAGTATTGCGACCCCAACCTAGAAGCTCTGCGGCATGACGTTTACGGCCACGGGTTTGTTGCAAGGCTGCATTGATCAAGGTGCGTTCAAACATTGGCGTCGCAACATCCAGAAGTTTCATTTCACCATTTTTGAGTTTCTGCATCGCCCATTGACCCAGCAATTCATCCCAGTGATGCGGTGCGATCTGGTTTAGCGTTGGAATTGGCGCACCCGGATCCTGCTGATGAATTGGAATCTGTTTCAGCTCAGGTGGCAAGTCTTCAGGATAGACTTCACGACCTGTGATCATGACAGTCAGCCAGCGACAGGTATTTTCAAGTTGACGCACATTACCTTGCCATGGCAATTTCTGCATATATTCTTGGGTTTCAGGACGTAATATCTTTGGGTTGACCCCAAGTTCTTTACCGGCACGTGCCAGAAAATGCTGCGCCAGCATCGGAATATCTTCACTGCGATGTGCCAGTTTTGGAATATGAATACGAATTACATTCAGGCGGTGATATAAGTCTTCACGGAAACGACCATCATGGACCAGTTTTTCCAAATCCTGATGTGTTGCAGCCACGATACGCACATCGACCTTAACCGGAATATGACCGCCAACTCGGTAGAACTCTCCATCGGCTAGGACACGCAATAAACGGGTCTGGGTCTCAAATGGCATATCGCCAATTTCATCTAAAAACAGCGTACCGCCATTTGCCTGTTCAAAACGACCTTGGCGCTGGGTATTAGCACCGGTAAATGCACCTTTCTCATGGCCGAAAAGTTCAGTTTCGATCAGGTCTTTTGGAATCGCCGCCATATTGAGGGCAATAAAAGGTTTTGAGCTGCGTGGTGAATGACGATGCAGGGCATGCGCTACCAGTTCTTTACCTGTACCAGACTCACCATTAATCAACACGGTAATATGCGATTGTGATAAACGGCCAATGGCACGAAACACTTCCTGCATGGCAGGCGATTCACCAATAATTTCGGTAGATTGAATTGGTGGAGCCGCTTTTGCTGATTCTTGTTGCTGTAGCTTGGTGATATGTAAAATTGCACGATTTACCAGCGCCAGTGCTTCATCAATATCAAAAGGCTTAGGCAGATATTCAAAAGCACCAGTTTGATAGCTAGAAACAGCCGATTCTAAGTCTGAATGCGCCGTCATAATAATGACAGGTAGGTCAGGATAACTGTGTTTAACCTTGCCCAGGAAGGTAAGTCCATCAATACCCGGCATGCGGATATCGGTCAAAATCACATCGGGTGCTTCCAGACTCAGTTGGTCTAGTGCAGATTGTGCTTCTTCAAAACTGGTCACATCCAGACCTTCCTCTTTAAAGGTCTTTTCCAGTACCCAGCGCATGGCGCGATCGTCATCAATCACCCATATTTTATTTCGCGACATGATTCGACTCCCAAGGTAAATATAAGCTAAAGACGGTTTTTCCAGCCACGGACTGACACTCGATCATGCCGTTGTGCTGATGAATAATATTTTGAGCAATACTGAGGCCCAGTCCGGTACCTTTTGCGCGACTGGTGACCAGCGGATAAAACACCGATTCGATAATCTCTTCCGGCACACCTGGACCGTTGTCTTCAATATCAATCCTTACTACAGAGCGGTGAATCACCCCGTTAATGGTAAAGAGACGCTGAATCCGGGTTCTTAAAATCAGTTCCGGTTGATGTTCGACAAAGAACTCCTTGTTCTCGGTCATGGCCTGTACGGCATTGGCGCAAATATTCAAAATGACCTGAATCAATTGGTCGCGGTCTGCCAGAACTTCCGGTAAGGACAGGTCGTAATCCCGGGTAATCTTGATTTTCTTTTTGGTCTGATTGGCAATCAGTGAACGCACCCGTTCCAGAGGTTCATGCACATTGACCAGTTCATAGCTCGGAAGCTGGCGTGAACCGAGCATGGTATCGGCCAGATTTCTGAGTCGATCCACTTCGCTAATAATAATGTCGGTAAATTCTTTGTATTGTGGATCATTCAAACTGCGTGCCAGGAGTTGAGTCGCCCCGCGAATGCCACCCAAGGGATTCTTGATTTCATGCGCAACACCGCGAATCAGCTGACGCGCTACCTGATGCTGTTGCAGCAGATTTTCTTCACGAGAGATTTTTAACATGCGATCGCGAGGATTGAGTTCGATGAGCAGTAGCGGATGATAAGGTTTGCCCAGATTTAGCTGAGAAACAGTGTAGTCAACATGAATGTCTTTAAAGTTGACCAGAATAGTGGCTTCGCGGCGTGTATAAGGCTGTCCCGTAGTTAAAGTATTATTCAGGGCTTCTTCGGTATTAAACTCATCTGTCGGGTTTTGCAAAATATTGAGCACGGATGTGCCGCTCGCGCGGAATAAGCTCACATCAAATAAGGCTTCACAGGCAGAATTCAGATAATAAATATTAAGATCGCGGTCTATCAATAAGATACACGTGGTCATATTGTCCACTAAAGCACGATAGTCGATCGGAATAATTTGATCCATTCGCGGGTTTGTTCCTGTATTAAAATGGCGCAATGGCATCTTCATAAAGCAATTTAATCAATTTTAAGTTCTGATTTGATGCAAGATGCACGCCAACTTTTATGACGAGAGATTATTTATTGCGATGAAATGCAGAAATGTGACAGAGCAACACAATTCATCTTAGATATAGCGGATTAAATTGAGGCTGTAAATCTAAAATGATTCATTTTGGTGCATGAGTGGGTATGTTGAATATTTTATGGCAATATTTTAGTGCATGATGCAAAGAGTCAGGTTTTCAACTATTTTTATGATGCGAAAAGACATACAATACGCGCATTCTAGTAGAGCGAAAATTCATGAAGTCCCCCAAAGTCGGTTTTGTATCTTTAGGTTGTCCTAAGGCATTGGTAGATTCTGAACGTATTTTAACCCAGTTAAAGACTGAAGGTTATGACGTCGCTTCGGATTATGACGGTGCTGATTTAGTTGTAGTAAATACCTGTGGTTTCATTGAATCCGCAGTGCAAGAATCGCTCGATGCGATTGGTGAGGCGATGAGCGCGAATGGTCGCGTGATCGTAACAGGTTGTCTAGGTAAAGACGAAGACAAGATTCGCCAAATGCATCCCAATGTCCTGAAAGTGACAGGTGCAGCGGCATATAAAGAAGTTATGGATGCGGTTCATCAATACGTACCTGAGCCGCCAAAACACAATCCATTTATTGATCTGGTTCCAGAGCAAGGCATCCGCCTGACGCCAAAACACTATGCTTATCTGAAAATATCTGAAGGCTGCAACCATCGTTGTACCTTCTGTATTATTCCAAGCATGCGTGGCGATCTGGTTTCACGTCCAGTTGGTTCTGTGCTTGAAGAAGCTGCAGCGCTGAAACGTGCCGGTGTAAAAGAAGTACTCGTGATCTCCCAGGATACTTCTGCTTATGGCCTGGACACGAAATACAAGCTGGATTTCTGGAATGGTCAGCCGGTTAAAACCAAATTCTATGACATGTGTGAAGCATTGGGTCAGTTGGGAATCTGGGTACGTTTGCACTATGTTTACCCATATCCGCATGTAGATGCAGTAATTGACCTGATGGCACAAGGCAAAATCCTGCCTTATCTGGATATTCCATTCCAGCACGCGAGTCCAAAAATTCTCAAACTGATGAAACGACCTGCGCACAGTGAAAATACACTGGAGCGTTTGAAAATCTGGCGCGAGAAATGTCCTGATCTGGTGTTGCGTTCAACATTTGTGGTGGGCTTCCCGGGTGAAACTGAAGAAGACTTCCAGATGTTACTGGACTGGCTGAAAGAAGCCCAGCTGGATCGTGTGGGATGTTTTACCTATTCGCCAGTTGAAGGTGCGACAGCAAATGATTTGCCAGATCACGTTCCTGAAGAAATTAAACAAGAGCGTTATGAGCGTTTCATGCAGGTTCAGCAAGAAATCTCGGCAGCCAAACTCCAAAAACGTATCGGTCAGACCATGACTGTGCTGGTAGATGACCTGGAAGATGAATTCCCGGTAGCGGTTGCGCGTTCTTATGCAGATGCACCTGAAATTGATGGTAATGTTTTTGTTGAAGATATCGATAAAAGCGTCATCAAGGCGGGGGATTTACTTGAAGTCGAAATTACTGATGCAGATGAATACGATCTGTATGCAAAACTCATTTCAATCAAGTCTGCTTAAGATTTTGAATTAAAAAAATTTAAATTGAATACTTTGGAGTTTGATGATGTTGGATTCTAAAAAGCCACGCTTTGGTCGCATCCTGTTAAAGCTTTCTGGTGAAGCGCTGGCAGGCAATAAAGACATGGGGATCGATGCACAAGTGCTCGATCAGATGTCACTTTCTATTGCGCACCTCGTGGGTTTAGGCGTACAAGTAGGTATTGTTGTGGGTGGTGGTAACCTGTATCGCGGTAGCCAGCTACAAAAAGATGGTCTAGTTGGTCGTGTAACTGGCGACCAGATGGGTATGCTGGCAACAGTCATGAACGGTTTGGCACTTCGCGACGCTTTGGTGCGCCGTAATATTAAAACCCGTTTAATGTCTGCATTGCCAATTGGTGCCGTGGTTGAGTCTTACTCAAGCCGTGATGCAATCCGTCACCTGACTCAGGGTGAAGTGTGTGTATTCGTGGCAGGTACAGGTAATCCGTTCTTTACGACAGATACAGCTGCCTGTTTACGTGGTATTGAAATCGAATCAGACTTGATCTTGAAAGCGACCAAAGTTGATGGCGTATATAATAAAGATCCAAGCAAATATGATGATGCGGTTAAATATGACACATTGACTTTTGACCAAGTTCTGGACGAAAAGCTGGGTGTGATGGACTTAACTGCAATCTGTTTATGTCGTGATCACAATGTGCCGCTACAAGTATTCGATATGAATAAATCTGGCGCATTGCTTTCCGTTGTGATGGGTGAAAAAGAAGGGACTCACGTTACCAATTAATGACGTGAGCACCAAAGCACTTTATACTACACGCTAATTTAGTAATAACCTCTTTTCAAGAATTAAGTAAGGAAGATCATATGATTAACGATCTTAAAAAAGACAGCGAAGACCGTATGAACAAAACTCTAGAATCTCTAGAGCATGGTTTTGCAAAAGTTCGTACCGGTCGTGCGCATCCATCAATTTTAAATAACGTGATGGTTTCTTACTATGGTTCAGACGTTCCATTGAACCAGGTGGCAAACGTAGGTGTTGAAGATTCACGTACTTTGTTAATCCAGCCTTTCGAACGTTCAATGGTTTCTGCAATTGATAAAGCGATTCGTGAATCTGATTTGGGTCTGAACCCAATTACAGCAGATGCGATTCGTGTACCAATGGCTGCGTTGACTGAAGAAACGCGTCGTGACATGCAGAAAGTTGCGCGTAATGAAGCAGAAAATGCCAAAGTGGCGATCCGTAACATTCGCCGTGATGTATTGGGCGATATCAAGGCTTTGTTGAAAGAAAAAGAAATTTCTGAAGATGAAGAGCGTCGTGCTGCTGACGAAATCCAGAAAATTACCGACAAATTTGTTGCTGAAGTTGACAAGCGCTTGGCTGCGAAAGAAGCTGAATTGATGAAGGTCTAATTCATCGATGACCGTTGCTGAAGAAAATCCCCGTCTTCCGAAACATGTTGCCATCATCATGGATGGCAACAATCGTTTTGCCAAAAAAAATCAGATGCAAAAAGGTGATGGACACCGTGAAGGAAAAACGGTTCTGGATCCGATTGTTGAACACTGTAAAAAAAGAAATATCCAGGCTTTAACTGTATTTGCCTTTTCAAGTGAAAACTGGAATCGTCCACAGTTTGAAGTTGAATTGCTCATGAAATTGCTGGTTGATACCATTCATGAACAATTGCCCCGCATGGAAAAATTCAATATTGCCTTACGCTTTATCGGTGATCGCAGCCGTTTGTCCCCAGAATTACAGGGACTTATGTTGCATGCCGAACAAAGGACTGCTAATTTCAATAGTATGACACTCACTATTGCAATCAGTTATGGTGGTATGTGGGATATGGCACAAGCTGCACAGCGAATTGCTAGCGATGTTTTAACAAATAAATTAGATCTTGATGCAATTAATACTGATGTATTTGGTCAATATGTCAGCCTCGGTGATTTACCTGCAGTTGATCTGCTGATTCGTACGGGTGGAGATTTCCGTCTTTCGAATTTCCTGTTATGGCAGGCAGCCTATGCAGAGCTTTATTTCACTGAGACGCTATGGCCAGAATTTACCGTTGAAGAACTTGATGATGCACTTGCCGTATTTGGTGGGCGTGAACGTCGTTTTGGTAAAACATCAGAACAGATTCATCAGGAAAAACTTGAGAATTAATACATGTTTGAGCGGATTATAACCGCATTGGTGTTGGTAGCAGTTGTACTGAGCTGTATGTTTGCTACCGAATCACATTATCCAATGTTTGTATTGATGGTTCTTGCTGCTGGGGTGGCCGGCTATGAGTGGTTCAAACTCATGCCGCGAAAATTTAAACATGTCATCAAACCTGTTGCTTGGGGATATGGAGTGCTCACTGCGGCACTTTCAGCTTTGGCATTGTATTTTGCCGAAGTTGCCTTATTGTTATGGGTAGCTTCTATAATTACCTGGTTGCTCAGTATTTACTGGGTTAAAACCTATCCTGAATATGATGGCTGGTACAACGCCAGCCTGCACGGAATCGGCGTAGTTCTGATCTCTGCTGCGGTTACTGCAATTTTCTCTGTCTGGCAAAGTTCACCGTGGTGGCTGATGTACCTGTTTTTACTGGTATGGGGCGCAGATAGTGGTGCATATTTTGTGGGTCGTAAATTTGGCAAGAAAAAGCTGGCGCCGAATGTTAGTCCTAATAAATCCGTAGAAGGGCTGTATGGCGGTATCGTTACTTCAATGCTGATCGTGACGGCAGTTGCCTTGCTTTATCTGGATATGACTTGGCCAGAACTGATTTTATTTCTGATTCTATCTGTCGTTACAGTATTTAGTTCGGTACTGGGTGACCTGTTTGAATCCATGATCAAACGTCGTGCCGGTATTAAGGATTCAGGTCGAATTTTGCCAGGACATGGCGGAGTACTGGATCGTATTGATTCTTTGCTTGCTGCAGCTCCAATCTTTGCAGCAGGTATGGCTGTTTTAAAACTTATTGGTGTAGATTTATAAATGTCACAAGCAGTTTGTATACTGGGTGCTACAGGTTCCATTGGTCAAAGTACTTTAAAAATCTTGCAGCGACATCCTGAAGCATACTCGGTTTTTGCTGTGACCGCGCAAAGTCGTATTGATGAGCTGGTCGAAATTTGCCAGCAATACCGTCCTAAAGTGGCGGTGGTACCGGCTGAAAAAGTAGATGAACTTTCAAAACTACTTCAGCAACATCATTTATCTGATATTGAAATTCTGCAAGATGAAGCCGGTTTAATTGCTGTGGCTGAACACGCGGATGTTGATATCGTCATGGCGGCAATCGTTGGTGCAGCAGGCTTGTTGCCGACACTGGCTGCAGTGAAAGCGGGTAAGCGCGTACTGCTGGCCAATAAAGAAGCTTTGGTGATGTCAGGTGACATCATGATGCAGGCAGCGCGCGATCATGGGGCATTACTGCTTCCCGTGGATTCCGAACACAATGCGATTTTCCAATGTCTGCCACAGCATTATTTTGAAGCAGAGCGTCATGGCAAGCCCAAACTGGGTGTGTCCCAGATTCTACTGACCGCTTCAGGTGGCCCATTTCTGAACCACAGCATGCAGCAACTTGAAGAGGTCACACCTGCCCAAGCTTGCAAGCATCCTAACTGGTCCATGGGTCAAAAAATTTCAGTCGATTCTGCTACCTTAATGAATAAAGGTTTAGAATTGATCGAAGCCTGTCATTTGTTTGCAGTTCAAGAACAATTTGTTACAGTTGTTGTGCATCCACAGAGTATTATTCACTCCATGGTTCAATACGTTGATGGTTCGACTTTGGCACAAATGGGTAATCCGGATATGGGCACGCCTATTGCACATGCATTGGCATGGCCTGAGCGTATCAGTACGCATGTGGCACCACTGGATCTGTTTATGCATTCACAACTTAATTTTCAAGAACCGGACATGCTCCGTTTCCCTGCATTAAAATTGGCCCGTCAGGCCATGCAGAGTGGCGGAATTGCACCTACGATTTTAAATGCGGCCAATGAAATTGCAGTTGCTGCATTTTTAAATCAACAGATCAGATTTACCCAAATTCCTCAGGTAGCTGAGCACGTCCTGAATCAGATGGACAATCAACCTGCACATGATCTGGAGGCTATCTTGCAAGCAGATCAAATGGCACGAGGTTTATCACAGCAATACGTTGTGAATAAAGGAAGTTAAGATATGAATGCCTTGTTTATGATTGCCGCTGCAATTCTCTTACTCGGTCCCTTAATTGCGATTCACGAGTTCGGTCACTATATTGTGGCGCGTAAACTGGGCGTTAAAGTATTGGTCTATTCGATTGGATTTGGGCCAACATTATTAAAATGGACCTCGAAAAAATCCGGAATTCAGTATCAGTTGTCTGCCTTACCTTTGGGTGGCTATGTCAAGATGCTGGATGAGCGTGAAGGTAATGTCGCTGAAGAGGACTTACCCAAAGCTTTCAATCGTCAGCATCCGTGGAAGCGGATTGCCATCGTGGCAGCGGGTCCATTCATCAACCTGATTTTTGCAGTTCTTCTATTTTGGGTGTTATTTTTACCAGCTCAAGAACAGCTCAATACCCGGGTAGGCAAAGTTTTACCAAATACACCTGCTGCAACAGTACAAATGCAGCCGGGCGACAAAATTATAGCTGTGGATGGTACTCAGGTAGAAACTTGGGAAAAACTCAGTTATGCCTTGGTGGATCGTGTTGGTGAAACTGGCGTGGTTTCTATTCAGGCAGATCGTGCTGGTGAAAACAAACTGTTCCAGTTGCCGATTCAAAACTATTTAAAAGATCAAAGTCAATCGCCACTTGAAAGTTTGGGTTTCTTGCCTTATCGGCCAGAAATTCCGGCTGTAATTAGCAAACTGAGTGAAGATGGTGCAGCCATCCGTCAAGGTTTGAAAGAAGGTGACAAGATTCTGGCTATTGACGGCGTTCAGATGAAAGACTGGTTTGATGTGGTGCAGGTGGTACAGGCATCTCCAGAAAAATTACTCAAAATGGATGTTTTACGCGAAAATAAGGTGGTTCAGCTAGAAGTCATGCCGCAAGGCAAACGTGACAATATGGGCAATGTGACCGGTATGCTGGGTGTACACAGTGATCCGGGTAAAATGACCATTCCTGCAGAATATAAACAGACCATTCATTACACGCCAGGTGAAGCGTTGGTAATGGCATTTGATAAAACAGCACATTTATCTTCGATGATTCTGAACTCGATTGTCAAAATGGTACGCGGTCTGATTGGTCTGGATAATTTATCAGGTCCAATTACCATTGCCAAAGTGGCAGGACAAAGCGCAGAAATGGGCTGGGAAACTTTTATTTCCTTTATGGCGCTAATGAGTGTAAGTTTAGGAATATTAAATCTACTGCCTATTCCAATGCTTGATGGCGGACATCTGGTTTACTATTTTGTTGAATTAATTCGTGGTAAACCTGTTTCCGAACAAATACAATTGGTTGGGTTAAAAATTGGTATGGTACTGCTCGGCAGTATGATGCTTCTGGCATTATTTAATGATTTTATGCGTTTATAACAACGTAAATGGAATAAATTAACAGCGGAAAAGACTGGCATGCAGCACACACATTTATTTATGCCTCTGGCACTCGTTAGTGCAATGGCAGTAGCACAACAAGTATATGCAGCAGATGAATTCATTGTACAAGATATAAAATTTGATGGATTAGTACGTTTAACTCCTGACAATGTGTATGGCCTAGTGCCAATTAACAGTGGTGATCGGGTCAATGATCCAATCATTGCCAATGCAATTCGTAGCATGTATGCATCAGGCCTATTTGATGACATTAAAGCCGTGCAGCAAGGCAATACTTTGGTTTTCCAAGTTGTTGAACGCCCGGTCATTTCAAAAATCGAATTGAAAGGCAATAAGTTGATTCCTAAGGAAGCACTTGAGGAAGGCCTGAAAAAAATGGGTCTGGCTGAAGGTGAAGTGCTGAAAAAATCAGCGCTGCAAACTATTGAAACTGAACTTGAACAGCAATACATGCAGCAAGGTCGTTATGATGCCGATATTACGGTCACCACGACGCCTCGACCAAATAACCGTGTTGAATTGCTAATTGATTTTATTGAAGGTAAAGCGGCCAAAGTTTTTGATATCAATATTATCGGGAATACCGTATTTAAAGAATCTGATATCAAGCAGGCCTTTGCAGTAAAAGAAAGTGGCTGGAGTTCAGTCATTTCGCGTAATGACCGTTATGCACGTGAAAAGATGGCGGCAAGTCTTGAAGCTTTGCGTGCCATGTATCTGAATCGCGGTTACATCAACTTTAATATTACCAATTCCAGTCTGAACTTGAGTGAAGATAAAAAAAATGTTTTTATCGAAGTTTCTGTGGATGAAGGCGAGCAATTTAAATTTGGTCAAACCAAATACTTAGGTGATGCGCTTTATAAGACTGAAGAATTGCAGGCTTTACAAATCTTCAAAGAAGGCGAAATTTATTCGCAGGAAAAAGTTAATGCGGTTAAGCAATTATTACAGCGTAAGTATGGTAATGCAGGCTACTACTATGCAGAAGTCAACATCGTTCCTCAAATTAACAACGAAACCAAACTGGTTGATCTAAATTACTATATTAATCCAGGTCAGCAAGTCACAGTACGACGTATTAATTTCACTGGTAATACTAAAACTGCAGATGAAGTACTACGTCGTGAAATGCGCCAAATGGAAGGTGCGCTTGCCAGTAATGAAAAAATTGACCTGTCTAAGGTTCGTCTGGAACGTACCGGTTTCTTTAAAACTGTCGATATCAAACCTGCACGTATTCCGGGTGCACCAGATCAGGTGGACTTGAATGTTGCTGTTGAAGAGCAGCATTCAGGGACCAGTACTCTTGCAGTTGGTTTCTCGCAAAGCGGTGGTGTAACTTTCCAGGCAGGTTTAAGTCAGACCAACTTCCTGGGTACAGGTAATAGTGTCTCAATCGATTTGTCGCGTTCTGAAACGCAAGATTACTATAACTTGAGCGTGATGGATCCGTACTTCACTATTGATGGTGTACGTCGCGGCTATAATATGTACTACCGTAAAACCAAGCTGGATGATGACTATAACGTCAACAACTATGTAACGGATAGTTTTGGTGGTGGGATTAACTTTGGTTATCCAATTGATGAAAACCAGAGTGTCAGCTTGGGTCTAAACGTCGATCAGACTGAAGTAACTACTGGTCCATATGTATCGACTTATGTACGGGATTATTTATTAGCTAATGGTGGTAAAAGTACTAGAGATGGTGCCTACTGTCCAAAAGACAGCGCTGGTAACTCACAATTAACTGTACCTATTTATGGACAAGAGGGTACTACAGTAATTGGTTATGACTGCGCAGTGCCACAAATTACTTATGGAAATGAATTTAAAGGTGATTTCTTGACTTATAACCTGAATCTGGGTTGGTCTTATAATACCTTAAACCGTCCAATGTTCCCGACAACGGGCATGTCACACCGTGTTAATGCAGAAATTGCCTTGCCGGGTAGTGATGTGGAATATCAAAAAGTCACTTATGATGCGCAAGCTTTCTTCCCATTAGGTAAAGATTTTGTTCTGCGTGGATATGGTAAGTTGGGCTATGGTAATGACCTACCATTCTATAAGAATTTCTACGCTGGTGGTTATGGTTCAGTCCGTGGTTATGAAAACAGTACCTTAGGCCCTAAATATCCAGGTGTAACTTATAATGAATCACGAGAACAAGACTTTGGTCCAGAAGAAGTGGGTGGTAATGCCTTAGTCCAGTTTGGTACAGAATTAGTGCTTCCTGTGCCATTTAAAGGAGATTGGGCACGTCAGGTTCGCCCGGTACTTTTTGCAGAGGGAGCACAAGTTTTTGATACTCAGTGTGATGTGCCTCGCGGAAATTTATATCTCAATCCACAAAATACTGATGTAAATGCGAAGCAATACTGTAAAGATAACTTTGGTTTTGATGCAGGCAATATGCGTTATAGCGTAGGCGCAGGTTTCACCTGGATTACCATGATTGGGCCATTATCACTTAGCTATGCATACCCATTGAATGATAAAGATGGGGATGATACTCAAAATATCCAGTTTGAAATTGGACGTACTTTCTAAAATCGTTTTGACCTAGAAACTAAATTTTGCTCATAAAGCCTGCAGGTTTTGTGAGCAAATTTTTTTGAATGAGTAAGAATATGAAAAAAATGATTATGGCAATGAGCCTGGCTTTGGCAAGTGTTGCACCTTTAACTCAAGCGGCCAGTATGGGGGTAATTGACTTGGAGCGTGTGGTTGAAGGTAGTACTTATCTGAAACAACAAAACACGATATTCCAGCAAAAAATTCAGCCACAAACCACTAAGATTGAGCAACTCAGCAAAGAGCTGGAAACTTTGCAGCAACGTGCTCAATCCAATACCAAGCTCAGTGAGACTGAAAAACAGAAAATGTCTGTGCAATATCAGGCTAAGTTGCAAGAATTGAATCAGTTACAGCAATCTGTACAGACGAATGTCCAAAGCTCGATTCAGCAGATCCGAATTGTATTTGATGCACGGGTAAAGCAAATTGCTGAACAATTGCGTAGAGAAAACAACCTGGATGTGGTTTTAAATAAAAATTCAGCGCTTGCTTATGATGCTAAATATGATTTAACTGATAAAATGATTCAAAAGGTTAATGCAATTAAATAATCAATGAATCATCAACAGCTTCAGTTAGCTGATCTCGCTCGCCTGGTTCAGGGCGAGTGCATAGGTCAGACAGATTTACGTTTGAGCGCTTTGGCCAGTCTTGAACAGGCAACTTCACACGATCTGGCATTTGTGAATGCCGATAAATATGTAGAGCAGGCCAATCAAAGTCAGGCAGGTGCTTTAATTGTCACGGCTGAACTAAAACAACAGATAACTTCACATCAAAACTTTATTGTTGTGGCAAATCCCTATCTGGCTTTTGCGATTCTGACGCATGTCTTTGAGAAAAAACATCGCCAGCGTGGCATTGAGAGTACTGCTCAAATTCACCCGTCGGCAGTGATTGCGGACGATGCTTATATTGGTCATTACGTGGTGATTGGTGAGCATTGTGTCGTGGGTGCGAATACGATTGTTCAGGCGCATGTGCAGATCGATGATGATGTCGAGATCGGTCAGGACTGTTTTATTGACTCACATGTGACCCTCACCGGCGCAGCAAAAATTGGTAATCGGGTGCGCATTCATGCCAATAGCGTGATTGGTAGCGAAGGGTTTGGTTTTGCACCTTATCAGGGTAAATGGCACCGTATTGCGCAATTAGGTTCTGTATGCATTGAGGATGATGTGCGTATTGGGTCAAATTGTAGCGTAGACCGTGGTGCACTGGATGATACGATTTTGCAACAGGGTGTGATCATTGATAATCTTGTGCAAATCGCACATAACGTTAAAATTGGTGCACATACCGCGATTGCTGCAAAAACTGCCGTTGCAGGAAGTGTTTCAATTGGCAAAAACTGTATCATTGGTGGTGCCTCTGCGATTTCTGGACACTTGAATATTGCTGATAATGTGACGTTGACCGGAATGTCAATGGTGACAAATAATATTTCTGAAGCTGGAAAATATTCATCCGGGATTGGTCTGTTTGAAAATCAGAAATGGAAACGTACCGTGGTTCGCCTCAGACAATTAGCAGATGTGCCATTGACCCAGGTGATCAAACGACTAGATCATATGCAATCTCAGATTGAGTCCATTGAATCAACATTTAAGTTGCGTAAATAATTATGATGACAGAGTCGAATTTGCCTACATTCACGAAGCCTGAATTGCCAATGAATATTCAAAAGATTCGTGAATATTTGCCCCATCGCTATCCATTTTTATTGGTTGATCGCGTCGTCGAAATTACCGATAATGGCATTGTTGGTTATAAAAACGTCTCAATTAATGAAGAGTTTTTACAAGGCCATTTTCCGAATTATCCAATTATGCCAGGTGTACTGATTGTTGAGGCACTGGCACAAATCTCTGGAATTCTGGGTTTTGTGATGAATAACGAAGTACCAAGTGAAGGTTCTTTGTTCCTGTTTGCCGGTGCGGAAAAAGTTAGATTTAAAAAACAGGTGGTTGCAGGTGACCAATTGGTTTTAAAATCTGAATTAGTGATGCAAAAGCGGGGCATTTACAAATATAATTGTATTGCCACTGTAGATGGCGTCGTCGCAACAACCGCGGAAATTATGGTTTCGCATCAAAAAGTCGAGCAGGCATGAGCAATAATCCCCTTATTCATCCAACTGCCATTATTGACCCGTCAGCAGTCATTGCTGCTGATGTAGAAATTGGCCCATATTGTATTATCGGGCCAAATGTCACTATTGGTGCGGGTAGCAAACTTCATTCACACGTGGTGGTGGGTGGCTATACGCGTATAGGTGAATATAATGAAATTTTCCAGTTCGCCAGTGTAGGCGAGGTGTGTCAGGATCTTAAGTATGCTGGTGAAGAAACCTGGCTTGAGATTGGCGATCACAACAAGATTCGTGAGCATTGCAGTCTGCATCGTGGTACGGTTCAGGACCAGAGCCTGACCAAGATCGGTAGTCATAACCTGCTCATGGTCAATACTCATATTGCACATGACTGTATGGTTGGAGATTATAATATCTTTGCCAATAACGTCGGTGTGGCTGGACATGTCCATGTCGGGGACTACGTCGTCATTGGCGGAAACTCGGGCATTCATCAGTTCTGTAAGATTGATTCTTATAGCATGATTGGTGGTGCATCACTGATTTTGAAAGATGTGCCGGCTTATGTGATGGTTTCAGGTAATCCTGCGCATGCATTTGCCATGAATATTGAAGGCATGCGTCGTAAAGGCTGGTCGAAGACCGTAATCAGCGGTTTACGTGATGCCTTTAAACTGATTTATAAATCAGGTTTAACGACTCAGGAAGCAATCGAGCAGATCCGTACAGGAATTTTGCCGGAAGTGGCTGAAGTACAACGTCTAATTGACTCTCTTGAACAGTCGAAGCGCGGCATTGTGCGCTAAATGTTTGAGGTAATAAAAAAGACACCTGAAGGTGTCTTTTTTATTTTGGGAATTTCTATTTTACTTAAGAAATTTAATTTCCTCAGCTTTCGGATAATTCTTCAATAGCTTTGTTTTGTATTGCGATGCAAGCGTAGTATTCTTTTCAACATCTTTGCTGATGTTATAAAGCTGATACAGGGCAGTGGAGGCTTTTGCAGAATTTGGGTAACGGTCAACGACAATCAGATAATTACGTTTCGCTTCAGTAAATTTTGGCGGGTCAATCGCCAGATTGAATTCCGCTAACCAGAAATAGGCATTGCTGATATAAACGCTATTCGGATTGTTTTTAATAAAGTTTTGCATCGGTGCAATGGCTTTGGCTGCACCGCCATTTTTATAAGCATCTAAAGCCACGGTATAAGCTGCCTTTTCTAGCTCAGCAGGTTGCTTTCCGCTGCTTGCTGTATTGACCTTATTTGTGTTTAGGCTGGGTGCAGTATCCTGTGGGTTTTCCTCCGTTGGATTGTCTTCAGCAGGTTCAATTTTTTGCTGCAATAGTTCGAGACGCTGATCGAGATCGGCATAACGATTGGTCAGTTCATTTTTGAGCCGTTCAATCTCATTTTCCTGTTCTTCCATTTTACCGCGCAAAATCCGCAAGTCATTTTCGAGCTGCTGGTTCTTTTGCATGATTTGCCAGCTGGTATTGGTTTGAACTGCTGGAGTTGCACCAGCCGCAATTGCCGCTGGGGTATTTACTGCGGTTTGATTCGTAGCTTGGCTCAAGCCGCGCGATTCAATCGGAATATTGGCAAATAGAGGCGTGGTAAAGAGTGCTGTCACTGCACACAATACGGTCTTTTTAAACATCATAAAATTTCCATAATTCTTTGTGAGATGCGGATCCGCTGCTCATCTTTTCAAAGTAGATCATTCATATACATTGCACACATTAAAAACGGCATTTTTAGAAAATGCAACAAGGTTTTACAAAGATCATGTGAATCTGAGTGTTGATGGATTGATTGTGAAGATCCCTTAAAAATCAGCAGAAATATCAATATTGTTTTTAAAATAATCAAACGGATAGCTTAAGGGATTATTTTGCGGAACAAGGCTTGCAACTTGATTAAAAATCTCTATACTCTGTTTTTGTAATGGTAGCCCTGCTGGTTACTTCGCAATTGTACTCTATGAACCCCGCCAGGACCGGAAGGTAGCAACGGTAATAGAACTATGATGTGCCGGAGCTTTGCTGGTAGGGTTGCCACCATATTCTTATTATAATAACAATGCGAATTCGCAGTTTTCTATTCTCAAATATCATTTTTTTTCAATATCGTCAAACAGCATTATCTTATTGTTTTAATGATTAAATCATCATTATCTTTTGCCGTGCTTTATTTTATTTTCCAACTAATATTAGATTAAATATCCAATCCTTTTAATTCATTAAGACTTTCAAAGAATATAAGACTTAGTCTTCTGCTTTACGGTTAATGGCCTTGATAATCGCATCCATTTCAAAACCACGATACATTAAAAAACGGATCTGTTTGGCTTTGAGCTTGGGGTCTTTAGGAACTTCGGTGCCATATTTTTTGACTTTTAGTTCATAGGCTTGTTGAACCCAGTCGGTTTCTTTGAGTTCTTCTGAAATCAGAGCAGTATCAATCTTTTTGCTCTTGAGTTTCATTTTAATTTGATTGGGACCTTTGCCTTTACGCTTTTGACTCGACAACATGGTTTCCGCCACACGCTGATCACTTTGATAGTTCTCACGGGACAGTTCTTCAACCAGGTTAATAACTTCATCACGATGCTCTGCATAGAGGGCTAGTTTCTCTATCAGTTCGGCTTTGGAATATTCCTTGCGCGTCAGTACGGCAAAGGCATAAGAACGTAAGCGTGAGCCTGTCAGTCCCGGTTTCTTCTCATCCTGAGTTGGGGTAGAGGAAAACAAACGTTCTTCAGGATCAAATTCAGGAGCGTCTTGGATCGCACTTTTTGCAGGTTGAGCTTGATCTTCAGTATCACCAAATTGCTGTTTTAAAGTTTCATAATCGAGCAGTTTGCTGAATTTCGCGTCTGACATGATTCTCTCGGATTTTAGATTCCCTATATAATAACAAAACGCCCCGGAGGGCGCTGTGTATTGACGTTTAAAGATGATGCATCTAATAAGATCATGCATCTAAAAAGTCAGGTTCTTCCTTGCTATCGTCTTCTTCAACAACCACTGCTTTAGTCAGAAGCTGGTCACGAATCAGTTTTTCAATCGTCTGAGCCATTTCTTTATGCTCTTCCAGATAACGGATGGTGTTGTTCTTACCCTGGCCAATTTTGTCGCCTTGATAAGAATACCACGCACCAGCTTTCTGCACGATTTCTTGCTGTACAGCAAGGTCGATCAATTCACCTAGATGGTTAACACCTTTGCCATAAAGAATCTGGAATAAAGCTTCTTTAAACGGAGGCGCCATTTTGTTTTTCACGACTTTGACTTTGGTTTCAGAACCAACAATCTCGTCACCTTCTTTCACTTGGCCGATACGACGGATGTCCAAGCGAACAGAGGCATAGAATTTCAGTGCGTTACCACCAGTTGTGGTTTCAGGGCTACCAAACATGACACCAATCTTCATACGAATCTGGTTAATGAAGATCACCATACAGTTGGAACGCTTGGCATTACCAGTAATTTTACGCAGTGCCTGGCTCATTAAACGGGCTTGCAGACCCATATGCGAGTCACCCATTTCGCCTTCAATTTCAGCGCGCGGAGTCAATGCAGCAACAGAGTCGACAACGATCATGTCGATCGCGCCAGAGCGTACCAGCATGTCTGCGATTTCAAGTGCCTGTTCACCGTGATCCGGTTGCGATACCAGCAGGTTGTCAATATCTACGCCCAGTTTGCGCGCATATTGAGGATCAAGTGCATGTTCCGCATCGATGAATGCACACGTACCGCCTGCTTTCTGACACTCTGCAATTGCTTGCAGGGTCATTGTGGTTTTACCTGAAGATTCAGGACCATAGATCTCGACGATACGACCTTTAGGTAAACCACCAATACCGAGTGCAATATCCAGCGTTAAAGAGCCTGTAGACACAGCTTCAACTGCCTGAACGGTATTGTCACCAAGACGCATAACTGTATTTTTACCAAACTGTTTTTCAATCTGGCTTAAGGCAGCGTTGAGCGCCTTGTTTTTATTCTCATCCATCTTACAACCTCAATACGATGTCACTAAGTTAGTACTCAAGTGGATGTCTTAAATTAGAGCTTTGTTCCACAGGTGTATAGTGACAGAATTTTCCCTAGTGTTCTATAAAAGTCAGCGCATGTACGACATATTCTGACGCTTAAATTTAATCGTCATTATAGGACCATGACTGATCGAAATTCTGACTATTTTCATTTTTAAATCTACTGATATCACGACGATCCTTCTTGCTTGGACGATGGTCGGGACGAGCTAGATTATGCAACTTTCTTTGTGATGTAATCAATTCCCGGCGTGCAATACTGACTTCGGTTTCTTCATACAGTTTTTGTGCCACGGGTGCAGGTCCACGAACATCAGAAAGTTCCTTAACCAGCACGGTTTTTTTGTCGATGCCTTGCTGAATCGTCAGTTCCATACCAACACGGACTTCGCGCGATACCTTGACACGTTCACCATTGTGATGGACTTTGCCACCTTCAATCGCATGTTTGGCAATCGAGCGGGTTTTAAAAAACCGTGCTGCCCACAGCCATTTGTCTATACGCATGCCTACCGCATCTTCGGGTAAAGACGATTTACGCATATTTTTTTTCTACCTCAGCCTGATTTAAATGAGTGATTAAATCTGTTAATTGGTGCAGCATCGGGTAATTACAAGTCTGACGTGCTACTTTGGCTGAAGAGGGCTGCTGGATGCTGAACAGGTTCTGAATGCCATAGGCTTGAGCCCCATTCAGGACTTTTTCAGTATCATCAATAAAATAAGCATGTGCAGGGTCAAATGGATGCAACGCATTCAGGCCTTGCCAGAACTCGATAAATTCTTTGGCATGTCCGATCGTTTCTGAACTGACAATCACATCGAAATAATCTCTTAAATTCAAATGATCCAGTTTAAATGCTAGACCCGCACAGTCAGCATTGGTGGCCAGCCAGATGGGATAGCCATTATTTTTAAGATAATCGAGCAATTCGAGACAATGCGGGCGTAAGGCCACTTTATCTTTATGTTCAATTTGCATCGCCAGAACATCGACTTCGACTTTAGCCGTCCAGAAGCGTGAAGAGTACCAGTTTAAGGTATGATTATGTTCCTGATAGAATGCATAGAGTGTCGCCTGGCTGTGTTCCAGGCTACAGCCATGTGTGGCAGCATAACGCACAGGCAATAACTCGTTCCAGATGAAATCATCGTAGGCAAGATCAAGTAAAGTGCCATCCATATCGAAAATTATGGTAGGTTTTTCAGAGCATTTTGACATATTTAGGTTTTCTATGTTTAAAGCAACAGCAGCACCACAAGATCCAATGATTTTGCAGTTTGTGCCCATTTTGACACAAGCCTGTGAAATTTTGCGAGAAGAATATCAGCGTTATTGTTCTGGTGCAGCTTTTGATGTCATCAAAAAAAATGATAATTCTCCGGTGACTCAGGCAGATTTTCGGGTTAATACTTATCTGACCCAAGCTTTGGCAGAGATTTCCAGCTTGCCTTTACTGTCTGAAGAAGGACAGGAACATGAACGCCGCTCATGGTCAGAATTCTGGTTACTGGATCCGTTAGATGGCACTAAAGAGTTTTTGCACCAGCGCCCCGAATTTACCATTAATTTGAGTCTGGTCAGAGGCAGTTTGACCACTTTTGCCATATTGGCGGTTCCAGAGCAGCAACTGATTTATTTCTGTCCTGAGCAGGGCTTGCCTTATAAATATGATATTCAAACTAGAACATGGTTTGCTTATGCAATGTCTTCGACATCTAAAATGATTGCTGTAGGGTTGAGCCAAAGTAGCCAGCAGAAACCGAAATATCTCGAATATTTACAAAGTTTGGCCAAGCTCACGGACTACACTGAATTTAAAGCGGGCAGCGCTTATAAATTTTGCATGATGCTGGAAGATCAGGTGGATATCTATCCACGTTTTCATCCGACCTCGGAATGGGATACCAGCGCTGGTCAATGTATGCTCGAACGGATTGGGGGTGGCTTGGTCGATTTAGAAGGTCGCCCATTTATTTATAATCATCGGGATACTTTGCTGAATGGCGGATTCATTGCTTATAAGAATAATGATATGAAAATTATTGCATTGCAGGCGGTTTCTGACATGCAGGCCGAGCATTGAGCAAAATTCTGAGCGTGTTATAGTGGTGCTTAACCTATTACCAAATCCAGAGTTGGCTGTAACGTGTCCCTGAAACTGCTTCCACCGAGTATGTTGAGTGCAATTGATTTATTGCCCGATGTACAGACGCCTGTCACCTTATTTACACGGCATTCGATTCGTGAAGAGGTTCCGGGTCAAGGTTTGGCAGGCTATGATCTGCAACTGACCAATCAGGGGCGGGATCTGGCGCAGGAATGGGGTGCTTATCTGGCTGATCAAACTGATCGTGTGATTCATCACTGTATTTCAAGTCCGATCCAGCGGTGTATTGATACCGCTGCATTGATGATTGAAGGGGCAGATGCGGTTACCCCTGAGCAGAATACCCATCGTATTGAAATTATTGAACAGGGACTTCTGATGGAGCCTGGCAGCTTTGTGCTGGATATTCAAAAAGCTGGGCCTTATTTTGCCAAGCAGGGTGCACTCGGTTTTATTAACAGTTTTGTCAATAATGCCTTGCCTGGGATGAAACAGCCGATTCATGGCGTGGTGGATGTACTGGAACTGATTTACAACACCCATCCACAAAATAAATATGGGCTGAGTTTGGCTGTCAGCCACGATACTATTCTCGCAGCGATGATTGCAGTGATGTCAGGGCGTCAAGACGTCAGTCGGGAAGACTGGCCAAAAATGATGGAAGGTCTGTTTGTCTGGTTTGAAGGTGATGTGTTTTTGGAGTCCAAACTGAAATGGATCTGGCGCGGTCAGGTACATGAACTGGATATTGCTGATTTTAAACGTTCCCAACTTTCTTAAATTAAATTGATCTATTCAAAACTCAATTGTTCACAGCAATTGAGTTTTTTATTGGGGAGTTAGAAATTATAAAGATGGTGGGGCGTTTCATATTGATCATTCAATAAAGTTCAGGCTAAAACGATAAAAATAAATTTTAAACTGCACCTTTTACATTTATAGGGTGAAAATTCAATAATGTAAGTATAAAAATTATCTATGCTTAATAAATATAGAAATATTCATCTTGAGGAAAATTATGAAAGTTATCACAATTTTTAGCCTGATCGCGATTTTGGGTTTAACCGCATGTCAAAAGCGGGACACTGACAATACGAAACAGGATAAAACCACTTCGCCATCCTCTATGGATAAAGATCAATAATCTAAAAGAGAGGGAGATTCAGGTTTTTATCTCACAGTATCGCATTGACTGGATGAGTGCTGTCTAAACAAATTATTTTTCTGAATGAGTCATTATATTTTTTAGTTTCTTCAAATTCCAGACACAAAAAAAGCCCTAAAAAGGGCTTTTTTCATTTGCGATTAGTTAGAAGCTAGTGCTTTAACTTGCGCGTTCAAGCGGCTCTTATGACGAGCTGCTTTGTTTTTATGGATGATGCCTTTGTCAGCCATACGGTCGATTACTGGAACAAGCGATTTGTACGCTTCAGTAGCAACTGCATAGTCATTAGTGCTGATAGCAGCTAATGTACGTTTAAGATAGGTACGAACCATAGAACGCAAGCTTGCGTTGTGTTTGCGTGCTTTAACGTTTTGACGAGCACGTTTTTTAGCTTGAGCAGAGTTTGCCACTCGTGCACTCCTTGAAATAGATTGGTCTGGGCGGGCTGAAACTCAACTGAAAACCAACATCAGAGGAATTATCACCAGCCCGTAAACAAGTGCCATATTTTGATTAAACTAAGCACCGAAGTCAAGTCTTGACATGCTTTGACAACATTTTAGATGCAGAAAAATTCTAAAGAAAACGTTAGATTAGTATTCCACCCAGGAGATCGTATAAAAAATGACTAAATCACTGACTCATCCCATCGTGATAGGTGCCACTGGCTTGGTGGGAAAACAACTGATAAAACGTTTGCAAGATGAGCCGACTTGCCAGCAGATTACTGCAGTGGTCAGAAAACATCAAAATGATCTGGATGCTTTGGATAAAGTTCAACAACTGGTACTGGAAGATTTCCTGATGTTGAATGATCAGGATGTCAGCAAGCATAGCCATGGTTTTAGCTGCCTGGGCAGCACCATGAAAAAAGCCGGATCCAAACAGGCATTTTATAGTATTGACTATACCATAAATGCTCACTTTGCAGAGCTGTTACAGCAAACCTCAGCCCATTATCTTTTGCTAAGCGCAATGGGTGCCGATTCCCAATCGCATTTTTACTATAATCGGGTCAAAGGTGAACTGGAAGAATATATACAAACATTGTCCTTGGACAGAATCAGTTTGATTCGACCTTCATTGCTCATTGGTGAACGTCCAGAGCAGCGTTTTTTGGAAGATATCGCGCAGCAGGTTTACCACAAAGTATCGCGTTTTATTCCGGATAGTTTTGCGTATAAGCCAGTGACAGCCGAGCAGGTGGCTCATACTATGGTCGAGGCCGCGCTAACTCAGACGGTAAAATTTGAAATTTATGATAATTTACGCATACAAAAAATGAAATGAGGGGAAAACACCGTGTCTACAGCAGCATTTGTTACCTGTGACTTGTTAGATGATCATCCAGAATTAGAGCTTCAGGTGGTGACACCTTGCCTGGACGGTAAATTTTTTAAGAGTTATGGGGCGCGCAAAACCTTTGGCGGTCAGATTGTGACAGTAAAATGTTTTGAAGATAACTCGCGGGTGAAAGAGTTGTTGGCCACAGATGGAACAGGCAAGGTCCTGGTCGTAGATGGCGGTGCATCCATGCGCTGTGCCTTGATGGGTGACCTGATTGCAGAATCAGCGGTAAAAAATCACTGGAATGGCGTAATTATTTATGGTTGCGTTCGTGATGTCGATGCGATTGCTGAACTTGATCTTGGTGTGCATGCATTGGCGGCTATTCCGCAAAAGAGCAACCGCAAGGGTGTGGGTGAAGTTGATATCTCTCTCTGTTTTGGTGGTGTCACGTTTAATGCAGGCGAGTATGTCTATGCAGACAATAATGGTATTGTGGTGTCTAAAACAGCATTAGTGGCTTAATCGGCCGGAATCTGCATTTCTGCATGAAAGAATAACAACAAAACTTATCTGTACCCTGAAAGACAGGATGCCTAGATTCTGTCTTTCATTCATATAAAACAAAAATAGGAAAATACTATGTTGAGTCATCAAATTAAAGTTGTACAAGCTTTGGCCTCTTCAATCGCTGAAGGTGGACGTGGGATGGTGGGTACACCGTTTCCAAATCAGCCTGAAAAAGCCTTGAAGCTCTATGAATACGAGGGTTCACCATTTTGTCGTCGGGTGCGTGAAGTCATGACCTTGCTAAATCTGGATTATGAAGTTTATCCATGTCCACGAGGGGGTACTCATTTCCGTCCTGAGGTGCAGCAATTGGGTGGAAAACTGCAATTTCCTTTTTTAGTTGATGAAAATACCGGTGATCGACTCTATGAGTCTCAGGATATTATCGATCATCTGTTCAAGCATTATGGCAAAACCGGCAAAACTCCCAAGAAATATGCTCACTATCCTAAAATTCCAGTGGCTGCAATTGCGGGAACCGTCCTCAATGGTTTACGCGGCGGAATGGTGATTCCCAAGATTAAGGATCGGCCAACACCTGAACTGTTATTAGAATTATGGGGCTTTGAGGCCAGTCCTTATACCCGAATTGTACGCGCCGTTTTGAGTGAACTGGAAGTGCCGTTTGTTTTTCATAATGTCGCTAAAGAGCGCTGGCAAGATTATGGACCGGCCAAATTGCGTTTAAAACCGGGAAAATATGAACCACTACCAGGCGGTAAGCGTGAACATTTGTTTGAAATGATGGGAAATAATATTCAGCTTCCCTATCTGGTCGATCCAAATACAGATACCAAAATGTTTGAATCGGCTGAGATTGTGAAATATTTAAAACAGCAATACGGTACTGCTTAAAGTAGACAGCTCGTATAACTTCAAAAGATTTTCTATCTTGAACTGCCATCTGCTAAACAGATGGCATTTTTTATGTCTATGATATGGAAAACGGGCGTAAGCGTTTCTCGCTGCTTAAAACTTCAGATAATAAAAAATAAATAAATCATGATTTTTAGTGTGATTTTGTTTATATTTTAATCTTAAAGGGGATATATAAAAATAAATATAAGGGGCGTGCTTATGACAGCATCGGAGGCAGTCTTGCCAGTACCAGTATTAATCGTTGAAGATGAATATGTCATCCAGCGCCGTTTAAAAATCATATTAAGCAATCTAGGTTATCAGGATGACGTTCTGTTATTTGCCAATACGGTGAAAGAAGCATATGCCGTTTTGCAGCAACAGCCGATTGCACTGGCCTTAGTAGATTTGGGTTTACCAGATGGAAGTGGGATTTCAATTATTGAAAAAATCCGCGAACAGGACGCACAAGCGTTGATTCTGGTGGTGTCTGCCTGGAGTACCCAAGATAGCCTGTTTAGGGCAATTCAGGCCGGTGCGACCGGTTATGTGCTGAAAGAACGGGATGATGTTGAAGTCGCCTTGGCTATTCGCAGTATTTTGCGTGGCGGTGCACCGATTGATCCCTTTGTTGCCCGTGAAATTTTAAAACAGATTTCTATTCCCACCATTTCAGGAACAGTAGAACAGAACAGGCCAGCTGCGGATCAGGAAACGCTCACACAGCGGGAGCAGGAAATCCTGTCCTTGGTTGCGCAAGGTCTGAGTAATCGTGAAATTGCCGAGCAGCTCTGTGTATCACGCTATACCGTCGAAAGTCATATCAAGCATATTTACCGCAAACTCTCGGTCAGTAAACGTACCAAGGCGGTCAGTACCGCACGGCATCTGGGAATTCTGTAATGTCATCTGCCTGTTCCAGAAGCAGCAAACGGCAGCGACTGAAATGGATCGGTGTTTTTGTCCTGTGCAGCTGGCTTTGCTTGTTCTGTAGTATCAGTCAGGCACAAAACCATTTTCAGATTAATGATCTTTGTCAGGTGAAGATCGAATATATTCAGAAGGTTCAGGCTCAGGGTCCTACCGAGATGCCGACATCGGGCTGGCAAAGCGTACGTTTGCCGGATAACTGGCAGAATAACTGGAAGAATTATCATGGGGGTGCCTGGTACAAGATTGTCTGGCGTTGGTCATGTCAGGACAATATTCGTCTTGCAGAACCGGTTGCCTTTTCTATTGATTATATTAATTCGGCAGGTGCCGTGTTCCTGAATGGTGACTTGCTTTGGTCTGACCGGAACTTGCAAGAGCCCTTGTCGAAAAGCTGGAATATGCCGCGTTACTGGGTTTTCCCGATTAGCGGTTTGCGTAAAGACAGTAATGAAATCCTGATTTATGTAAATGGCTACAGTTTCCAAAGCGCGGGCCTGGGCAATATTCAGTTTAATAATGTGTTGGTGAATAGCCAGCAGTATTTGGAAAAAATCTGGGATCGCCGTACCGTATTCCAGATCAATATGATTTTCTCTGCCACGATTGGGCTGATCTGTTTCATTATCTGGTTATTCCGGCGTTCAGAAACCACTTTTGGCTGGCTGGCACTCAGTTCACTGTTGTGGATTCTGTTTATTTCCAATGTCTTGACTACAGAAAATTTTCCATTTCACTCCACGATTTCGGCAGCTAAAGCCAATATGCTTTTTTTTATTGCCTATATCCATTGTTTTTGTCTGTATCTGATCCGCTTTGTAAAACAGAAATTTAAGCAGTTGGAGCGAGGATTTATTCTGGTCAGCGTTCTGTCCAGCTTACTGGTTATGATCAGTTCCTTGGATTATCTGGAGCAGGTACTGGGCGGAGTGTTTATCATCTATGTATTGCTCTTTATTAGTTGTACTGTATATGTCAGCTATCAGGCCATCAAAACCCGAAATGGAGAATATCTTTTCCTGACGCTGTGTCTCTGGGGGATTTTGCTGTGTGTAGTCATCGACCTGATCATGTTGAACCAAACCCAGGTCAATGAATTTTCACCTTTATCCCCCTATACCTCACCGATTATTACCCTGTTTGTCGTGCTGATTATGGGCACACGCTTGAATCGTAATGTCAGGAAAATCGAAAAATTTAATACCCAGTTAGAACGTAAAGTTCAGCAGGTCAGTGCCGACCTGAATAAAAGCCTGAGCGATAAACATCAACTGGAGCTGACGAATGTTCGTCTGCAAGAACGGATTAATCTGTCACATGAACTGCATGACGGGTTGGGAGGGTCTATTGTCCGTTCCATGATTCTGGTGGATCAAAGTAGCGAAACAGTTTCTAAACAGCAGTTTCTTTCCATGCTGAAACTGCTCAGAGATGATCTCAGACAAATCATTGACAGTGGTTCATCTATTGAAAATAAAGTCCCACAAACGCCGGTACTCTGGATCGCACCGGTACGTTATCGTTTTACCCAGCTGATGGAAGAAATGGGGATTGTAGTTGAATGGTCATTTCCAAAAGTCTGGCAGCGTGAACCGACGGCATTACAGTGTTTGACCTTGATCCGAGTAGTCGAAGAAAGTCTGACCAATATCATTAAGCATAGTCAGGCCAGTCAGGTAAAAGTCAGTCTGGAATATTCCCAGCCACATCAGCTTACTTTAAGCATTCAGGATAATGGCATCGGTTTCGATGCTGACATGGTGCAAAAAAATGGCCTGAGTATTGGAATGCGCAGCATGAAAATGCGGGTTGAGCGCATGGGAGGATTGTTCCAGATTGAATCTGAACAAGGAGATACGCTGATTCGTGTTGTATTAGAGCTGTATCAGCCTTAAGTAACTAGAATTTTAGTAGAAAATAAAAAGAGGATCATGTGATCCTCTTTTTATTATCGCTTAACGAGTCGTTAAACGCTTACTCGTCGTCAGCAGGTGGAACCAACATCAACACGGCTTCATTCAATAATGCTGCAACATCTTCCAGAATTTCTTCATCAGCGAAGTCTTCACTGAATAACAGCGCTTCACCATCTGCAAGCTGTTTGAGTTTTGCGGTAAATGTCTCAGAGATGCACACACCCTCACCATTTGCCCAGAACAGAACGTCGCCGTCCGTTTCAGTATAAAGCAGGCGTGACGCAGGTTCGAGCATCAGGCTATAGCCCTGATCGAGTGCTTCTTCCAGATCACCTGTACCGATTTCTTCTGCTTCAGGCAGGTTTTCAGGATATTTAGGTTCGGACATCAAGCTCATGATGGCATCTTCGAGAACATTGGAATTATGCAGTTGCTGCATGATGTGTTCTTTCAGATATTCCAGCTCATTGCTGCTCACTTCACCGATAGCACCGACTTGATCACGGATGATATCCAGCAATGGGTTACGCAGCGTTTCATTTTCAGAGAATTTATCCCCGACACGATCCATCATGTCACTGATATTTGGCATGCGGAAACCGAATGAATAAGTCAGGCAGTCATCTTCAGCCACGCCGTAATGAGCCAGACCAGGCGGCACATAGAGCAAGTCGCCAGGTGCCAGCACTTCATCAAAGTCCACTTCTATTTCAGGCAATAATTTAAGCGGTTGACCCGGAACAAATGGAGTTTCGGTATCACACATTTGCCCAAGCTGCCAGCGACGATGGCCATAGCCTTGTACCAGAAACACATCATAGAAATCGAAATGCTTGCCGACTGAACCGCCTTGCGGTGCATAAGACACCATGATGTCATCGCGACGCCATTGTGGAATAAATGGGAATTTTTTCCAAAGTGCCGACAGGTCAAATGAATAGTGATCTACAGCCTGAACCAAAAGTGTCCAGAGTTTTGGCATTTTCTGAAAATCTGCTTTGAGCAAAGGTGAAGATTTCACGCTCCATTGATTCGGATCACGATCTTTCTGCTTGATGAGACGGGCAGTGACATGTTCTTCAAGCGCAAGTTCCATCACATCATTGGGTTCAAGCAAACTGGCGATTTCAGGCATCGCATTACGCACCAGTAATGGTTTCTTTTGCCAGTATTCGCTAAGGAATTGTTCAGCGGTGATGCCGCCTAAAACGTCTAAAGGTTGAGACATAGATTACAGCCTGAATTTAAAGAGAGAGATTAAGGAACTAAAATTTTTAATTCACGAAGAATATTGCATAGCTTGATCATCGGCATACCCATCAGTGTGGTCTGGTCTTGCCCGGTCATTTCTTCAAACAGGCTAATTCCTAAGCTTTCACATTTGAAACTGCCAGCACAATGCAGTGGCTGTTCAATCTCGACATAGCGCTCGATTTCGGCCTGAGAAAGTTTACGAAACTTGACTTTATAGTGTTCGACCAGACTTTGTTCAAAACCCGTCGATTGTTGCTGTACACTGAGCGCCGTACTGAAATAGACAATCTTGTCCGAGTTAGCTTGGAGCTGGCGAATGGCTTTTTCAGTCGTTAACGGTTTACCGATAAAAATATCCGGTGCACCTTCACGCCATGCCACCTGATCCGAGCCGATCACAATCGCTTCAGGATTCTGTTCGGCAATATATCTGGCTTTCTCGAAAGCTAGTCGTTGTGCCAGATCATCTGCGTGATTTTCCCCGCGAGGAGATTCATCAATATCCGGTACCATGGAAATATAATCAATATGCAGACGATCCATCAGCGCTTTGCGGGTTTGACTGGATGATGCCAAAATAATCTGTACAGAATTCATTAGACAGCATATTCCTCAAGAATATTTAACGGCACATAAGCCAGAACAGCTTTGTGACAGGCTTGCAGCTTGATTGGAGGTGCTTGACCTGCTTCATAGGCTTCGACCCAGCGCGTTACGCAGATACACCAGAAATCGCCAGGTTGCAGGCCGGGGAAATCCAGTTCAGGCAAAGGCGTAATCAGGTCATTACCGACTTTTTGAGAAAAATTCAGAAATTCTGAAGTCATTTGCGCGCAAACCGTGTGCTGGCCCAGATCAGTGGTCGCAGTATGGCAAAAGCCATTGCGGAAATAACCGGTAATCGGATCGAAGCAACAGCTGGACAAAGGCTCACCTAACACGTTCAAACGGTTAAGATTTGGATCAGGATGTATCGACATAGGGACTGAATCTAAAAGAGGCTTTTTTCTATCATAACAAAACTTTGGCATTCATAATGTTTTCTGCAAAAGATGCTAACCTTTTTCTGCATAATCATTTAAAATCGCCTGGTTTTAATATCTATAAAGTGAGCTCTACATGAACTTTCAGCGTATGACTGACCTCGATTTAGCAGGTAAACGTGTTCTGATCCGTGAAGATTTAAACGTTCCTGTTAAAAATGGTGTGATCACCAGCGATGCGCGTCTTCGTGCAGCATTGCCAACGATTAAAGCAGCATTAGAAAAAGGCGCTGCAGTCATGGTGTATTCTCATCTGGGTCGTCCGGTTGAAGGTGAGCCTAAGGCTGAACAGTCACTTGCTCCTGTAGCGGCTTACTTGACTGAAGCTTTGGGCCAAGAAGTGAAACTGTTCACTGACTATTTAGATGGCGTTGATGTTCAGCCAGGTCAGGTGGTTCTGCTTGAAAACTGCCGTTTTAACGTCGGCGAGAAGAAAAACAATCCTGAACTTGCAGCAAAATATGCAGCACTTTGCGACGTATTTGTAATGGATGCCTTTGGTACAGCGCACCGTGCAGAAGCATCTACTGAAGGCGTAGCGCGTTTAGCGAAAGTTGCAGCAGCAGGTCCTTTACTGGCAGCTGAACTGGATGCACTTGGCCGTGCACTGCAAACGCCAGAAAAGCCAATGGTGGCGATTGTTGCGGGTTCTAAAGTCTCTACCAAGCTGGATGTTTTAACCTCACTTTCTGATATCTGTGATCAATTGATCGTGGGTGGTGGTATTGCCAATACTTTCCTTGCTGCAGCAGGCTATAACGTTGGTAAATCACTGTGTGAAAAAGACCTGATCGATACAGCAAAAGCCATTGCTGCAAAAGTATCAGTGCCACTTCCTACTGACGTTGTGGTTGCAGATGCCTCTGAAATCAACTTTGAGGATTTCCTGGGTTCATTGGCTGCTGCGAAAGCAACGGTGAAAAACGTTGCCGATGTTGCTGACAACGACATGATTCTGGATGTAGGTCCGGAAACTGCGAAAGCATTTGCAGAAATTCTGAAAACCTCTAAAACCATTCTTTGGAATGGCCCGGTTGGCGTATTTGAAGTCGATCAATTCGGTGAAGGGACTAAAACTTTATCTTTAGCAATTGCTGAATCGGAAGGTTTCTCGATCGCGGGTGGTGGGGACACACTTGCTGCGATTGATAAATATGAAGTGGCTGACAAAATTGGTTATATCTCGACGGGTGGCGGTGCATTCCTTGAATTCGTTGAAGGTAAAACTCTTCCTGCAGTTGCGGTACTATTAGAACGTGCTTAATTGCATGTCCTAAGCTAAAAAGCTGGCCCAGTGCCAGCTTTTTTTATGTCATTTTTTTGACAGTGAAAACTTACCCTTCATGGCTTCGTCATTAAAATGCAATAAATCTGTCATAAGATGCAGTAATTAAATCACCAAATGACGAGAATACGTGATGAAGAAACAGTTAACTATCGCAGTATTATTAGCAGCTTCTCTGGCACTGACTGCATGTGCAAAACAGGAAAGCACACCAGAAGCTGAAGCAGAAAGCTCGGCAGCAGTGGCGGATCAGGCGGTGACTCCAGAACAGCAAGCTGCCATTGATGCCATTGATCAGCCAATTCTAGACGAAAAAAATACCGATATCCCGGCTGAAGTTGCCAATGCACCAGCCGATGAAGCAACTGCAGACGAGTCAGTTGCTGCGACTTCAGAGCCTGTAGCACCTTAATCCGGTTGATGTGACACAAAATCCCTGCAAATGCAGGGATTTTTTTTAAATAGTGTTATTTGTTGCTGAATTGAAACCTTTGAACATGTAGAATATGTGGCATTCACTGGGAGGATATTATGGCTCTTATTTCATTGCGCCAGCTCTTGGATCACGCCGGCGAACATGCTTACGGCGTACCAGCATTTAACGTAAACAACTTAGAACAAATGCGTGCAATTATGCTTGCAGCAGATGCAACCAATTCACCTGTTATCGTACAAGCATCTGCGGGTGCGCGTAAATATGCAGGCGCTCCGTTCTTGCGTCACCTAATTTTGGCTGCAATTGAAGAATGGCCACATATTCCAGTGGTAATGCATCAAGACCACGGTACCAGCCCTGACATTTGTCAACGTTCAATCCAGTTAGGCTTTTCATCAGTAATGATGGACGGTTCACTGGGTGAAGACGGTAAAACACCAACTTCATATGAATATAACGTTGATGTGACTCGCCGTACAGTTCAAATGGCACATGCGTGTGGCGTATCTGTTGAAGGTGAAATCGGTTGTTTGGGTAGCCTTGAAACAGGTATGGCGGGTGAAGAAGATGGCGTAGGCGCAGAAGGCGTACTGGATCATTCTCAACTCCTGACTTCAGTTGAAGAAGCGCGTAGCTTCGTTGCTGATACCAATGTTGATGCGCTTGCAATTGCAGTAGGTACTTCACACGGTGCGTACAAGTTCACGCGTCCACCTACAGGTGATATTCTTGCGATTGACCGCATTAAAGAAATTCACGCAGCACTTCCAAACACACATCTTGTCATGCACGGTTCAAGCTCTGTGCCACAAGAATGGTTGGCAGTGATTAACCAGTATGGCGGCGACATCAAGGAAACTTACGGTGTTCCGGTTGAACAGCTGGTTGAAGCGATCAAACACGGCGTGCGCAAGATTAACATCGATACTGACTTGCGTTTAGCATCTACCGGTGCAATGCGTCGTATGATGGCAGAAAAACCAAGCGAATTCGATCCACGTAAATTCTTCAGCGCAACTGTAGATGCAATGAAGCAAATCTGTATCGATCGTTACGAAGCTTTTGGTACTGCAGGCAATGCAGACAAGATTCGCCCAATCTCTTTAGAGAAAATGGTGTCACACTATAAATAATTCCCAGTGAATCATTTATAAAAAAAGCCCACTGCAAATGTGGGCTTTTTTGTAGACTCATAAATATCAAGAATAAGAGCAGCATATGGAACTGATTTTCGCAGCAGCGCTATGCAGCGTTGCGGTCTCAATATTATTAAAAGTCGCCAAAAATAAGGGCTTGAGTCCGATACACATGATTAGCTGGAACTATATGACAGCTAGTCTCTTGTGTTTTTTCTGGTTTAAGCCTGATATTCAGCATATTTCAATGTCTCAGACGCCTTGGTTGCTTATTCTGGCTCTGGGTATTTTGCTTCCGAGCGTATTTCTGTTTTTGGCCAAGGCTTTGCAAACGGCTGGAATTTTAAAAACCGAAATTGCCCAGCGACTTTCTGTAGTTTTGTCACTGGCTGCAGCCTATTTCATTTTTCAGGAACAGTTTAATCAGCTGAAAATACTTGGGATCGCTTTAGGTATTGGAGCAGTGCTGTGCATCCTGTTTTCACATCGACAAAGTACAGGACAGAGCAGTCAGGGAATGTTGTATCTGGGCTTGGTCTGGGTCGGTTATGCACTGATTGATGTATTGTTGAAATATACAACCAGTCTGGGCCTCCAATTCGCGGTGGCGCTGAATCTAATGTTTGTTTGTGCCCTGATCATTTCGATGGGCTATCTGTTAATCAAATATAAAAGCTTGGGCTCGATGCAGAATATCGGCGCTGGTCTGTTATTGGGTTTCCTGAATTTTGCCAATATTGCTTTCTATGTCAAAGCCCATATGCTGCTTAAGGATTCACCTGCGATCGTCTTTGCTGGCATGAATATTCTGGTGGTGGTATTTGGTGTGATAGCAGGTCTGGTATTCTTTAAAGAACGGCTCAAACCTGCAAGTACTTTAGGATTACTGCTAGGCTTGACTAGTGTGATTTGCCTAGCTTATGCAATGTCTGCTTGACATAAGAGGATGCAAATTCAATCGGATGTCGGAGCAGGTCACCTGCTTCGGCCAGTCCAAGCAATAAACCGGACTGTTGGCAGTCTGGACAGTGCGGATAACGATGCTGTTGCTCTTTATAGTGCTGGAGATAAATTTTATCGCAATGATGGCATTCAAATTTCAGGGATTTGGATGTAAGGAGCGACATAGATGACCTCTATTGTTATTCTATTAGATGTAAATTAAATAAAGCAAAAAATAGGCCCGAATTGACATGGAAAGGGGCGCTTGACCCCTTTTATAGCATAAATTCCTTACAGTTTGGTGAAAATATCTTCAGCGGCAAGACGTGATTTAGGGAGTTTGGCATTGAAATCATTTTCACTGCGATAGCCTAAAGTCAGCAATACAGAAGGGATCAAACCCTGTTCTGCAAGTTGTAATTCTTCACTAATCATCTCTCCGTCAAAGCCGCCAATTGGTGTGGCATCAACCCCTTCAATTCCGGCAGCCAAGAGCATTTGACCGAGTGCAATGAAGGTCTGGTTTTCAGCCCAACGCTGAATATCACCTTTTTCATTACGATAATAATGAATATAACCTGCACGGGTATTTTTCTGACCTTCTTTGGCTGATTCATCTTTAAAACGGCCACTGAGATCATCGCGGTTCAATAAGTTTTCTAGATGCAACTCATTAATGTCGGCTTTGGTGCAGAATAAAATGGTATGTGAAGAATCCAGAACTTTGGGTGCATTGTAGGCATAAGTACCAACCAAGGCTTTGGCAATGCGCTGTTTGGCGGCATCATGATCGGCAATAAAAAAATGCCAAGGCTGAATATTGATCGAAGAGGGTGCCAGACGCAAAATTTCTAACAAGCGTTCAAACTGTTCTGCTGGGATTTTCTTGCTAGGATCATAGGCTTTAGTGGTATAGCGGGTCTGTGTGATCTTGAGTAAATCCATCAATGGACTCCAATCTTTTTAAATAAACAGCGAGTAGAAGTTTTAAATATATACATTTTTCACATCCCCTGATTATTACAATAAAAAAGCATCAGGCAAATGTTAGCGGCAGTGTAAAAATGACCCCCTAATGGCATTTAAAAACTGACCCCCTTGGTTAATATAGCGGTCATTTTGGACTGCTCAACATGTTAACTTTGGAGCAAGCAGTGACAATCCAAATACTTCATCAACAAGGTAAATCTATTAAAGCCATTACTCGTGAACTGGGGGTGTCCAGAAATACCGTACGTAAATATTTACGGCAAAACACCACACCTCAGTATCAGCGTATACAGCCTAGAATAAGTATCCTTGACCCATATAAACCCTATTTACTCCAACGTGTAAATGCAGCTCATCCTGAATGGATTCCTGCTGTCGTGCTCTACCAGGAAATTTTAAGGTTGGGATATCCAGGAAAGATCAGGATATTGAGGGAATATCTTGCAACATTAAAACCAGTTGCCAAACCGGAACCGATCATTCGTTTTGAAACCCAACCTGGCCAACAAATGCAGGTGGATTTCACCACAATTCGACGCAACAACACGACTTTAAAAGCCTTTGTCGCAACATTAGGGTATTCCAGAGCGAC